>JBHELU010000239.1:0-8239 GCA_046262955.1 Actinomycetota bacterium
GTGTGGCCCGCTGTGGCGTGGGCTCCCACTTCGTTCATCGCCGATTTCAACGTGAATTGTCCGAGCGTGGCGAATGCCACACTCACGATGATCAAGACGAGCGACGCAAGGGTGAAATGTCTTCCAGCCTGCGCACTCGCCAGCGTCTCTGGAGATGGAACCTCGAGAACCACGGAGCGAGTTTAGTGCGTCGGCAGTGGGCTCTTAGTGTGAGCAGACGATCTTTACGCCGGTGGCTTTGGTCCACGTGATGGTTCCGTGCTGGAAACTTGCGCTGACCGCGGCGGGTGTCTCCTTCACGGCCGCCGTTGGGAGACCGCACTTAGATCGCCCCATCCCGAGCTTGCGATAAGCGTCGTCGACGTGTCCCCACAGGGCGAACGCATCTTTGACACCAGGATTGCGATAGATGGATCCGCGCTCGAAACGCTGCTTGCCGTGCGTCAAGCCGGCGGCGCGCGATGGACGTGAAATAGGAAGACCAAGCCCGCCTTTCGGTCCACCCGCGTGCCGGTAAGCCGTGAGGAAGTCACCGGTGATCGCATGTGCCTTAGACGAGTGTGACCAGTACACGGCGCCGTCGGTGAAAGAAGCGCCCCGGAAGCGTCCCTTCCCCCAGAGATCCGATGTGGGCAATCCAAGATAGGACGACTCGCGACCGACGGAGTCGTAGAAGCTCAGAACTGGGCCGTGCAGCCACGAGATCGCTTTGGCAGACCTATTCCAGATCATTCGCCCATTGCTGAAGTCTTGCGCTACACCGCGGCTCTTCTTCCATCCGCGCGGCACGCCATAGACCTTGCTCTGCGGAGTGCCGGGCGCACCCTTGAGATGACGATACCGAGCCGCGAACTTGTGCCCGGTGTCGTAGCCGAGGTCTACGCGGAACAGGGTGTCTTTCAACCCGAGAACGCCCTTGATAGACCACCCACTAACGTGCACCGACTTGGTGGAGCCGGTGATCACCGCCCCCCCTTTACTTTGCGAATTTGGATCGACAACAGTCACCCGGCCGGAAACCCCGTATGGCTTCTCGATCTGAAAGTCCTCGAGCTGCCCAATCCCGTAAGCGCCGTTGAGCCTGCTCTGGAACGAGTCCCACGACATGGTGACCTTCCACGTGTGATTCGGGTTCGCAGAGACTGCGTCCGGGCGATCTGATACTCCACGCAGGTACGGGATCGGCGAACCCCCCCAGACGTTCTCGTTGTTCTCGGTGTATCCGCCCGACGACGACGAGTACAACGCGTCGATCGGTTGGCCGTTGTAGAGGATCACTTCCTCGTCGGTGTTATCGACCGCAGCTTTCCAGTCCGCCCAATACTGGCCCGAGCCGGTTCTCTTCGCGTCACCGATGTAACTCTGGTCGAGCGTCGAGTCGTAAACGGCACAGTCGCACGGGTAGCGGTGCTGGCCGATGTTCTTGATCTTTTGGTATGCGTACGTGCGACCCGCGATGGCTTGTGATTGCAGCGCGGCTTGCGGCCACGAAGCAGGAACCTCGCCCAATCCGTAGAGGTAATGCTGCATCGAAGTGCTGAGCACGAGCCGCAAGCAATTGCCCCCCGAACACGACGAGCTGCTGTAACTACCGAATTCCAAATTGCCGTACGCGTACGAGCTCTTAGAGGACACGTGCACCAGCGTTCCGAACTTCTCGAAGCGCATCACCAGCGGGTGGCTTTCGTCGCCGAGAACCGAGTTGCCGCTATCGATGATCGGCTTGCCGTTCTTGGAGAGGTGAGCTCCACCGGCTGGGCTTACGTCAACCCGCCACGTTGTTCCGGAACCGCCCGAGGCAAGAACCTTCTTGCTCCCCGCGACCTTGAAGCTCGCCTTTCCCCCACCGTTGGTGAAGGCCGAGGTCGTGACAGTGATCGAAGACGTCGTCTGAAGCAATCCGACCCGGATCGAAGGCATCGCTTGGCGATCGATCGATACGCCCGTGTAGTAGTGCGTAAGGATCTGTGTCGCGGACTTGCCCTTCAGCGCGCGGCCGTACGCCCCGTACTGGGACATCCCGATCCCGTGCCCCCAACCGCCCCCAGTGATCGTCACGGTTCGCCCTGCGTAAGCCGGGGATTGGACGACGAGAGCAGCGACGAGACTCAGCGCCAAAGCACCGGCAAAGCGTCGCACCGCACCACCTTCTCTTGAAACGGACAAATCGGCCATACGTTCACTTGCGTATCACGACCCCCCCGTGGCACGCAGGTACACAGATATTGTTTCGGCCGCACAGGCCTCCCAATTGAATGTCACGGCTCGAGCCCTCCCCCCCAGGGCCGTTGCCTTCCTCAACGAATCGTTCTGCATCAGCTCTGTGAGGGCCTCTGCGAACGCTCCCACGTCGGTCGGGTCGACCCTGATGCAGGCGTCTCCCACCACCTCCTCCGCTGCCGGGTAGTCGCCTACGACAGCGGCCGTGCCCGCCGCCATCGCCTCGAGCGGGGGCAAGCCGAATCCTTCGTAAAGCGACGGGTAGCAGAAGACGTGGGCGGCGGCGAACAGGCCGGGCAAGGTCTCGTCGGAGAGCCACCCGGTCAACACGACGCCGGATCGTCGCGGTAGCTGCGGCCCCCATCCCTTAGGGCCCGCGACTACCAACATCCAGTCGTTTTCCTCGCCTCTCGTCTGCGACCATGCCTGCAACAGTCGGCGAAGGTTCTTGCGCGGCTCGATCGTGCCGACCGCAAGGACGAAGGGACGCCTGATGCCCATGCGGGCGAGGGTCGCGTCCGACAGTGGCGTCGCTCCGAAGAACAAGCTCGACACCCCCTCCGGTGTGATCGCGATCTTTGCCTCCGGAACTTGGAAGCGCTGCTGCACCTCGCGCGCGACGGCTCGCGTCGGCGTTGCAATAACGGCTGCGCGCTCGATCGACCACGGAACCAGGGTCTCCAACCTGCGCCCACCAGGGAAGACGTCGTTCCGAAAGAACGAGAGATCGTGGATCGTGATCACACCCGGGAGGCCCCCGAGCGACGGCAATACGAAGTTGGTTCCGTGAACGACGTCGACATCACCGACGAGCCGCCGGATCGAAGGTGCGTCGAATCGGTGCCACCACGATTGCGCAACCTTTGCCGGCACTCGCCAGCGCGCTACCGAGTCATCTGAATCCCCGCGCAAAGCGACCGCGTATCGAGTCAGCTTCACGTCACGCGCTTCTAGCGCAACGGCGAGCTCACGCGTGTAGCGACCGACGCCGGTCGGCGGGTCCAGAAGTGGCCCCCAGTCGTATGCGATCCGCACGCGGCTAGTGCCCCGGCATTAAAGAGTTGCCGCTTCTGCCTCGACCCTGTGGTCCAGGTACCAGTCGATCGTTTTGCGGAGCCCATTGCGCAGATCGGTATGTGCCTCGAAGCCGAATGCTGCGTTAGCGCGGCTGGGATCGACGGCACGACGCGGCTGACCATCGGGCCGGGACTTGTTCCACACGACGTCGCCCCGGAAATCGCACAGCTCCGCGATCAGCTCCACTAGTTCCTTGATCGGAACCTCTTGGTTCGAGCCCAGGTTGATCGGTTCGGGCTCGTTATAGGTCTCTGCGGCAATGACGATCCCCCACGCAGCATCGTCGACGTACAGGAACTCACGGGTTGCGGTACCGGTCCCCCACACCTCGATGCTCGACGCGTTTGACTCCTTCGCTTCGACACACTTCTTGATCAATGCCGGGATCACGTGAGACACACCAGGGTTGAACTTGTCTCGGGGGCCGTACAGGTTCGTCGGCAACACGTAGATCACGTTCTGTCCGTACTGAAGGCGGTTCGCTTGCGCGTGCACGAGAAGCGCCTTCTTGGCGATCCCGTAGGGAGCGTTCGTCTCTTCCGGATAGCCGTCCCACAACACGTCCTCTGAGAACGGGATCGGCGCGAACTTCGGATACGAGCAGATCGTTCCGACGACAACCGTTTTCGCCACGTCGCGCAGACGCGCTTGCTCGATCACGTAAGTACCCATGAGCAGGTTGGTGAGATAGAGCTCGGCGGGGCGTTCCATGTTTGCGCCGATGCCACCGACGTGAGCCGCCAGATGGATGACGATGTCTGGATTTACTTCAGCGAAGAGCTTCTCGACATCGTCGGACCGAGTCAGATCGAAGTCTGCCGAGCGTGGGATCACGATGTCGTTCGCGCCACGCTCGGTCAACAGGCCGGTCACCGCTTTTCCAAGAAAGCCGGCACCGCCGGTCACCAACACGCGTTTGGATCTCCAGGCGTCCACGTTTCAATGCTATTGCGTCGGTGCACCTCAAGACGGGTCGACGCGGCCCTATCGGGGATGATCGACCGTCATGGATCGACGTTTACGGGTTGCGCTGACGCTGGAGCAGTGCTGGCACCGCGTCCCGGGTGGAACCGCGGTGGCTGCATTGGGGGCCGCGCGAGAGCTTGCCGCAGCGGGCATCGACGCCGTCGGGGTTGCCGCGGCCCACAGATCGGCTCCCCCAGAAGCGTGGACGCCTCCGATCCCGGTCCGTCACCTTCGCTTTCCGAGAGTCGCTCTGTACGAGTCGTGGCACCGGTTTCGCCGTCCGCCCGTGCAGCGCGCAACGGGACCGGTGGACGTCGTCCACGCGACGACTTTCGCGATCCCGCCGCGATCGGCTCCGCTCGTTGTGACGATCCACGACCTCGCGTTCGTTCACGACCCTTCGAACTTCACGCGTCACGGAGTGTCGTTCTTCAATCGTGGGCTAGAGCTGACCACCGCAGAGGCCGACGCGATCGTTTGTCCGTCGACTTCGACGATCGAAGATTGCGTCGACCATGGGATCGAGCGAGACCGTTTGAAGCTGGTTCCTCTAGGTGTCGATGCGCAACGCGCCTCGGAGCAAGACGTCTCTCATGTCAAACATGTTTACGGACTGAGACGCCCGTATGTGCTGTGGGTTGGGACTGTGGAGCCGCGCAAGAACCTCCACCGATTGATCCAGGCTTTCACCGAGTTGGGACGGTCCGATCTCGACCTGATCCTCGTGGGCCCGCAGGGATGGAACGAGATCCTCGAGCCGTTGGTAGCGCGCTCCAAGGGTCAGGTCAGGACGCTTGGCTTCGTGCCTCGTGAAGACCTCGGTCCCTTGTTCGCGGGAGCTACCGCGTTTTGCTTCCCTAGCCTCCTAGAGGGCTTCGGCTTCCCGGTTCTCGAAGCGATGGCTCAGGGCACGCCTGTCGTTACCTCGCGTGGGACCAGCACGGAAGAGATCTCGGGAGGGGCAGCGGTGCTCGTGGATCCTCACGATCCATCCGGCATCGCAGCCGGTATCGCGTCGATACTTGACGACGAAGAACTTGCGGCGCGGCTCATCAGAGAGGGGAACGAGCGCGTTGCCCACTACACGTGGGAGCGATCCTCGATGCAGCTCGCCGACGTGTATCGAGAGGTCGCATGAACCGGATTGGCATCAACCTGTTGTGGCTGGTCCCGGGTGTCGTCGGTGGCTCCGAGACTTACACGACGCGCCTGCTCCAGGGACTGGCCGAACGCTCGAGCGAGTTGGACTACTCGTTGTTCGCGCTGCCTCAGTTCGCGGAGGCCTACCCGGAGTTGGTCCGCACTTTCAAGACCTTCTACGCGCCGCTGCGAGGACGTTCGAAGGGCGCGCGCGTAGTCGCCGGAGAGAACTCATGGCTGGCGCTGCAGGCCGCGCGTAACCACATCGATCTCATGCATCACGCCGGAGGGACGATGCCGCTCGTGCGCGTGTCACGGCCGGTCCTAACGATCCACGACCTTCAATATCTCTTCTACCCCGAGTACTTCACGCGGCCGAAGCTCACTTACTTACAAACGGTGATGCCACGTTCGGCCGAGAGCGCCCGTCTGATCCTGACCCCCAGCGAATACACAAGGCGGACCGTGATCGAGCGTCTCGAGATCGATCCGACGCTTGTTCGCGTGGTCCCGCACGGCATCGCGCCGAGTCCATCGGCGGATGCCGGTTCGCCGGACATCCGCGAGCGGTACGATTTACAAGGACCCTTCTTCGTCTATCCCGCGGCCACTTACCCGCACAAGAATCACCTCGTTCTGGTGAACGGTTTCGCGCGACTGCTGGCGCTCCATCCAGATGCATCTCTGGTACTGACCGGCGCGAAGGGCTGGCGCGAGTGGAGCACAGCCAAATCGATGGAGTCGCGCTTGGCTGAGGAGATCAAGAGCCTCGATATCCAGGATCGGGTCAAACGGCTGGGCTACGTAGCCGGAAGTGAGCTTGACGCCCTCTACCGAGAGGCTGCGGCCCTCGTGTTTCCGTCGCGATTCGAGGGCTTCGGTGCGCCGATCTTGGAAGCCTGGACCCGCGGTTGTCCGGTCATTGCAGCCGATGCGACCGCGCTGCCGGAGGTCGTCGGTGAGTGCGGACGTCTTGTGTCGCCAGACAATGCCGAGGATTGGGCACAAGCGATGGCCGAGATGCTCGAAGACACAGCCGAGCGCCAGCGTTACATCAAGTCGGGGACCGCTCGAGCGAGAGAATTCTCGTGGTTGCGCTCCGCCGACATCCTCGAAGAGGCCTACGCTCATGCATTGGACACAACCCTGTGAAGCTTCTCGTTATCGCTCCCCACTTCGAACCGGACGTCGCTCCAACTGGGATCGTCATCACTCGCGTGGTCGAAGAGCTGGCCGCGCGCGGACACGACATCGAGGTAGTGACCGCGTTCCCCTGGTATCGCGAACACAAGGTCGAGCCCGGGTACGGCGGTCGGTTGGTGCGTTACGAAGACACGCCGTGGGGTCGCATCACCAGGATCAATCCGTTCGCGCCGTCCGATAAACGCAATATCACCCGCCGCGCCGCGGCATTCGCCGCATTCTCGTCGGTTTCCGCCTTCATTGGGGGGCGTGGAGATCAGATCGACGGAGTCCTGGCCGTCTCTCCCCCACTAACCCTGGGTGTTTCCGGAAGACTGGCAGCCCGTTTAAGACACGCGCCCTTGGTCTTCAACGTGCAGGACGTCTTTCCCGATATCGCTATCGAGCTGGGAATCCTTACCGACCGTCGGTTGATCGCCGTCGCCCGCGGTCTCGAGCGCTACTGCTACAAGCACGCAGACGTCGTCACGGTGCTGTCCCAAGACCTGGCCGACAACGTCAGATCCAAGATGAACGAACCGAACAAGATCCGCGTCATCCCGAACTTCGTCGACACCGACGTGATCAAGCCCCAGAGCCGGACGAACTCGTACCGCAAGCAGTACGGGCTGCGTAACAAGACCGTAGTCATGTACGCAGGGAACGTCGGGCTCTCGCAATCTCTCGAAACGGTCTTGGACGCTGCCACAGCGCTGGCCTACGAAGACGATCTCGTGTTCGTCATCAACGGGCAAGGCGCGAGCAGGGAGCATCTCGAAGCCAAAGCCCAAGGGATGCCCAACGTCGTGTTCGTGGACATGCAGCCGCACGAGCGACTTCCGGAGGTCCTTGCGGCGGCCGACATCCACCTGGTGACCCTGCGCAAAGGTCTTGGGCGACACAGCGTTCCGTCCAAGACCTACTCGATCCTCGCAGCTGGAAGACCGCTCATCGCGGCGGTCGACGCCGACAGCGAGATCGCTCGTATCGCGGAAGGGTCGGGGGCCGGCGTCACGGTCCCTCCGGACGACGGTGAGGCGCTTACCAAGACGATCCGGAAGCTGCTCGATTCCCCCGATCGACTGGCAGAGATGGGAACGGCCGGTCGAACGTTCGTCGAAGGAGCAGCCTCCCCACAAGCAGTGGCGATCGCGTACGAGGATCTGTTCGAGGAGCTGGCAAGGAACCGACCCTCCCGACCTCACAGATAAGGGCCGTGGCTCGTTTACACACCGTGAGCGCTCCACCGTTCGAACGGTTCCTACAAACTCATAAAGACGACGTCTATCGCTACCTGAAAGCGGTCGCCCGCGGGAACGCAGACGACTGCTTCCAGGAGACCTTCATCTCGGCGTTGAAGGCCTATCCACGGTTGGATCACTCGGGCGATCCCCGAGCGTGGATCTTCACGATCGCCCGTCGCAAGGTCCTCGACACGTATCGATCTGAGAACCGCAGACCGGTTCCGGTCGAAGTGCTGCCCGATTCCGGGGTGAACGATCCGGACGGTCCGGATGAAGAACTGATGGAACTCGTGCGGAGCCTTCCTGCCAAGCAGAAGGAAGCGGTCGAACTGCGCTACATCGCCGACCTCTCTTACGAGCAGGTAGCACAAGTTATGGGCTTGACCGAAGACGCCGCGCGGCAGAACGCG
>JBHELU010000240.1:0-3610 GCA_046262955.1 Actinomycetota bacterium
CCGAACAAATGAAGGTTCGAGCTGCGGGATGCCCCTCACGTGCAGTTCGCGCTCCGTAACTTTCCTAATCATCCTGCAGTTCATTCCCCACCTCCTTCATTAACAACGTCGGCGGGGTGAGGATCCGTGAGGTCGTGGACCGTCTAATCGCACGCATCGCGGATAATTCATCCATGGACAAAAACGTGCTGAAAACCAGCATCCTCCTGGCGGCGCTGGGTGGATTGCTCATCGGTATCGGGTCCCTCTTCGGAGGCAACGGTCCGTGGATCGGCTTCGGGATCGGGCTGGTCTTCACGATGGGCTCCTACTGGTTCTCGGACAAGATCGCGGTGAAGGCCGCTCGCGCCAAGCCGGTGACCGAGCAAGAGGCCCCAGAGCTCTATCGGATCGTCCGCGAGCTGACTTCTCAGGCCGGCATGCCGATGCCTGCGATCCACGTGTCTCCGGCCACGCAACCAAACGCTTTCGCTACCGGGGGAAACGAACATCACGCGGCAGTTGCCGTAACCGAGGGCATCATGCCGCTGCTTACCGAGGACGAGCTCAAAGGAGTGTTGGCTCACGAGCTTTCCCACGTCCGCCACCACGACATCCTGATCACCTCGGTCGCCGCGTCGGTGGCGCTCGGGATCACGATGATCGCTCGGATCATTCTGTGGGGATCGATGTTCGGACTGGGTGGCGACAACCGTCGCGGGGGCAATGCGTTTGGTGCGATCGCGCTGATGATCTTGGCTCCGATCGCCGCTGGCCTGTTGCAGATGGCTCTATCGCGATCGCGGGAGTACGACGCAGATCTCGGAGGTGCCGAACTACTGGGGACTGGCGAGCCACTGGCGGGCGCGCTCGAGAAGATCGATTCCGCGGCCCACCAGGTTCCGATGAACGTCGACCCTGCACATGCAACCGCGTACATCATCAATCCGTTGACCGGGCGGAAGGTCAACTTCGCGACGCTGTACTCGACGCATCCACCGACAGCGGACCGGATCGCACGACTGAAGGCGTACCACCCTTAGGGTCCGCCTCAGATCAGTTTCAGTTGCTCCGACCGCAACGATTCGATCTCGCGGCGTGCGCGGCGCATCCACCGCTCTCGAGGTAGTGGCTGGTTGGAACGGGGGCCGGCCGCCTTCTTGATCGCTGCAACACGTTGCGACAGGTCGACCTTGTCCTTTTTTGACGCGTAAGAGCCCGGATACATCTGGATATACCTATCGACAAGGTCCGGATAGGTGTCGGCGAGCCAGTCCATGTAGACCTCTTTCACCTTCGGTCTGAGGTGAAGAAGGATCGGCGACACGTGCGTGGCCCCTGCGTCGAGGGCCGCTTCGACCACTTCTCTCAATTGGTGCTCGCCGTCGCTGATCCCAGGAAGGATCGGAGCAACAAGGACTCCGCACGGGACCCCGGCGGCATTCAATTGTTCGACGGCCTTGATCCGCTTCCGCGGGTGCGGTGTCCCGGGTTCGCTCTTCCGCCACACATCTTCGTCGAGTGTCGCGATCGAGAACGCGGTCGAGACATCGGTCACTTGCGCTGCGTCCATCAATAGATCGATGTCGCGCATGATCAGCGTTCCCTTGGTGAGGATCGAGAACGGATTGCGGTACATCGCAAGCGTTTCGATGATCCGGGGCATCAACTTGTAGCGGCCCTCGGCGCGTTGATAGGGATCGGTTGCGGTGCCCATCGCGATGTGCTCGCCGGCCCAGCGTTTTGCGCGTAACTCTTTCTTGAGTAGTTCTGGGGCATTGACCTTGACTACGATCTTCGTTTCGAAGTCGCGTCCCGCATTCATGTCGAGATACGTATGCGTCGACCGGGCGAAGCAATAGCGGCACCACATCGTGCAGCCTCTGTATGGGTTGATCGTCCAGGAGAACGGCATGTAGTTGCCGGGGACGTGGTTGATGATCGACTTCGCTTCGACCTCGATGAATTCGATGCCCTTGAAATGGGGCGTGTCGAAAGTGCGGCGCCGAAGCTCGAAGAGCCGGTCTGACTCCATCCCGGAAGTATATCGAACATATGTTCCCATCGGAAGGGCCCGGCCGGCGGACGGCGGCCCAGCATCTTTTCGGCGTGGGTGAGTCCTGGACTCATCTAGAGCGAAAAGAACCGCGCGGGTTCCTCGTCAGCCCTCTGGGAGCGGGCGCGGCGGGCGTAGATACGGGACGAGCTCGACCGAGAAGATCGCAGCCAGGATCAGAGCCGCTCCTACCCAACCCAGGGCTGAAAGGGTCTGCCCCTTCACCAAGTACGCGAACAGGCCCGCAAAAGCGGGCTCGCTGGCCAGGATGAGCGCTGTCCGGGCCGGCGATGCGTGTTGCTGCGCGTACGTCTGGATGAAGAAACCCAGTGCGCTCGCGAAGACCGCAGTGACCACCAGCGCCACCCACACACTCGCATCGCGGGGCACGACGAGGTCTCCACTCGCCCCCGCAGCCGTCAGCGAAACCACGCCGCAGATCGCGAGCTGAACGGTGAGGAGCGCTCCAACGTTGTGCCCGGCCCGCACGGCGATATCGGTCGTCAGGATGTGGAACGCGAATGAGATCGCGCACCCGAGAACCAAAAGGTCTCCTGCGACGCGGCCCCCAGATCCGGTTCCCGATAAGAGGTAGAGGCCAAAGGCCGACACAAGGGCCGCCACCCATACGGTCACGGGAGCCCGATGACGCATGAATATCGCTCCGAAAACAGGAGTGAGGACAACGAAGAGTCCTGTGATGAATCCTGCATGCGCCGCAGACGTCCGATCCAAGCCAAACGTCTGGAACATGTAGCCGGCAGTCAGGAAAACCCCCATGACCGCCGCGGCACGCAGCCCCTCCCACCCCAGCCCACGAAGTTGTTTGCGAAAACCGATACCGACCATGGCGGCAGCCGGGATGAATCGATAGGCGAGAAACGTCATCGTGGGGATCTTCTCGATCGCGTCCTGCACCATGACGAAGGTGAGCCCCCACACCAGAGCGACGCCGATGAGGGCGACCTCTGCAAAGGTGCCGCGCCGATCGTCCACAACGACCACGCTACGAGACTGCGCAAATGAAAAGGGCGCCGGTTTCCCGACGCCCTTTTGATGGCCCTGCTGCCGACGGAGACTTAGGTGACGTTCTCCTGCTCAACCTCGCCTCTCCATGCTCCGGTCTCTTTGCCTCGCTGCTCGATGAACTCCTTGAACCTGGTCAAGTCACCTTTCGTCCGGGTCTTGACGACGCCGATGACGTCACCGAACTTCTCGACGATGCCGTCCGGCTCGTACTCGAACTGCACCATGATCTTCGACGTGTTGTCGTCGATCTTGTGGAAAGTGACCACACCCGAGTTCGTCACGCCGTCGATGTTCGTCCACGCGATGCGCTGATCGGGAGTTTGTTCGGTGATCTTTGCGTCCCACTCGCGAGTCCTGCCTGCGATCTCGGCAACCCAGTGGAGCGACGTGTCGTCGAGCTGCTTCACCTCTTGCACGCCTTCCATGAATTTTGGGAACTCTTCGAACTGAGTCCACTGGTTGTAGGCCTGATCGACGGGAACTCGAACCTCGATTGACTCCATGACTTTCGGCATTGGTGCTCCTTCAGGTTGGATTGTGTTGTGA
>JBHELU010000241.1:0-4515 GCA_046262955.1 Actinomycetota bacterium
GGCGTTCTCCACGTAAGCCATCCGCCAGGGCCTCCAGAGACGCCCCACCCGGATCAGTAAGAGAGGTCGAGCGCTTTGGTCGATGCCTCGTTAGAAAGCTTCTCGGCGAACTCACCGGTCGGGACATCGCGTGTTTCCTTCCCGGCCCGGCTCCGCACCGAGACAGTTGACTTCTCGAGCTCGTTATCGCCCACAATCAACATGTAAGGGATCTTGCGCAATTGGTTGCGGCGGATCTTTGCTCCGATCGTGTCGTCGGACAGCTCGACGTTGGCCCGCAAGCCGTTCTGCTTTAGCTCTTGAGCGACCTTTTCCGCATAGGCGGTGTGTCTGTCAGCGATAGGGATCACGACTGCTTGCACGGGAGCGAGCCACGTCGGAAACGCACCCGCGAAGTGTTCGGTCAGGAACCCGATGAAGCGCTCCACCGACCCGTACAGAGCACGGTGGATCATCACCGGTCGCTGTCGTTCGTTGTGCTCGTCGGTGTACTCGAGCCCAAACCTGTCGGGCTCCTGAAAATCGATCTGGATCGTTCCTACCTGCCACAACCGTTTGATCGCATCGCGAACGTGAACGTCGATCTTCGGCCCGTAGAAGGTGCCTTCACCCTCGGCCACCTTGTACTCGAGACCCGACTTGTCCAGCGCTTGACGGATCGCGTTCTCTGCCATCTCCCACTGCTCGTCCGTCCCCACAGACTTCTCGGGACGGGTCGAGAAGTGGATCTCGTCGGGAGCGAGCCCAACCGTCGCGTACAAAGCCTTGTAGAAGTCGACGACCTCGACCATCTCTTCGACCGCTTGATCGGCCCGACAAAAGATGTGCGAGTCGTCCTGCGTGAACGAGCGCGCGCGCAGCAGGCCGTGGATCACACCGGACCTTTCGTAGCGATAGACCGAGCCCAGCTCCGACAGACGCACCGGCAGCTCGCGGTACGACCGCGTCTTCGAGCGGTAAACAAGGATGTGGAACGGGCAGTTCATCGGCTTGACGTAGTAGTCGCCTTCTTCTGCCTGCATCGGTGGATACATGTTTTCTTTGTAGAAACCGAGGTGCCCGCTCGTCTCCCATAGCAGCCCCTTGCCGATGTGCGGTGTGTACACGGGCTCGTAGTCGCGCTCGAGATGCATCTGGCGCGACAGGTTTTCGAGCTCCATCCGGACGATCGCACCGTTGGGATGCCAGATTGCGATCCCTGCCCCCACTTCCTCGGGCCACGAGAACAGCTCGAGCTCACGCCCGAGCTTGCGGTGGTCGCGCTTCTCAGCTTCCTCGAGCCGGTTCAAGTAGTCGGCTAAAGCATCCTTCGATTCCCATGCAGTGCCATAGATCCGCTGGAGCATCGGCTTCTTCTCGTCGCCGCGCCAGTACGCACCCGAGCTCCGTAGCAACTTGAACGCCTTGATCCGCCCTGTTCCCGGGATGTGGGGACCGCGGCATAGATCGATGAACGCAACGTCGTCACCTCCGGCTGGCTTGTTGCGGTACACAGAGATGACCTCTCCTTCGGCCCCCTGCTGCTCGAGAGCCTCCGCACCTTGCGCGACACCTTCGATGATCTCGACCTTGTACGGCTGCTCGCCGAACAGCTTCAGCGCCTCATCTCGATCCACTTCCGCACGTTCGAAGCGCTGGTTCGCCTTGACGATGGCCACCATCTCTTTCTCGATGCGCTCGAGATCTTCAGGCGTGAAAGGCCGATCGACCTGGAAGTCGTAATAGAAGCCGTCCTCGATGGGAGGGCCGATCGCGTACTTGGCTTCGGGGTAGAGCCTCAGCACCGCTTGAGCAAGCACGTGCGCGGTCGAGTGACGCATCACCTCGCGGCCCTCGTCGGTGTCTTGCGTGATGACCTCGACCTCGGTTCCGGCAGGAGCGACGAAAGCAAGGTCCCGCTGCTTGTCCCCTATCCGAAGGGCAAGGGGGCCGGACGCGCCGGCTTCCTTCGCCAGTGCGAACCCGTCTTTAGCTCCGTCGGCCGTGATCTGAGGCATCACGGCAGATTAACGGGCGATAAGACCCTTACGCGGCGGAGTTCTCCAGATCGGCCGAGTACTCGCCCGATCGCGCAAGCCCGTTCATCTTCGAGCGATGCAGCAGCGCCTTCTGGCCCGCGTCGACATTGGAGGAGTCGCCCTTCCATGCTTTCAGTGAAGGAGCCTGCAAGGCGCGCCCGTACGAGAAGCTGAGCTCCCACGGCCCCCCACCGAGCTTGTTCATCTCGTTCAGGTGAGCGGTCGCGTCTTCGTCGGATTGCCCACCCGAAAGGAAGACGATCCCCGGGATCTCCGGAGGAACGGTCGCTTTGAGCACCTCGATCGTCTTTTCGGCGACCTCGTGCACGTCGGCCTGCCGCGCGTTGTCCTTGCCCGACACGACCATGTTGGTCTTCAGAAGTGTCCCCGCCAGATCGACGCGGTGCTCGTCGAGGTGTCGGAAGAGTGCTTCGAGCGTCTGCTTGGTGACCTCGTAGCACCTGTCGACGGTGTGATCTCCGTCCATCAGAACCTCAGGCTCGACGATAGGAACCAATCCCGCCTCTTGCGACAGGGCGGCGTAACGAGAGAGCGCGTGCCCGTTCGCGTGGATGCAGAAGGTCGAAGGGATGTCCTGACCGATCGTGATGACGGCGCGCCATTTGGTGAAGCGAGCGCGCAGCTCCGCATATTCATTTAAACGCTCGCGCAGACCGTCCAAGCCCTCTGTGACCTTCTCGCCCGGGAAGAACGCGAGGTCCTTGGCGCCTTTGTCTACCTTGATGCCTGGGATGATCCCGCGGCTCTCGAGCAGCTCGACAAAGGTTTTGCCGTCACCGGTCGACTGCCGGAGGGTTTCGTCGAACAGGATCACGCCGCTCAGGTATTCCTCGACGCCGGGGGCCGTGAACAGCATGTCCCGGTAGGCTCTCCGGTGCTCTTCGGTCGACTCCAGTGAGATGCTCTTGAACCGCTTTTCGATCGTTCCCGAGCTCTCGTCCGCCGCCAGGATCCCTTTGCCGGGCGCGACTAGTTGCTTAGCGGTTGAGGCGAGATCTGCTGCACCCATTGATAGATACCTCCGTGCGATGCGTGTCTGTCGGCGAATGGTTAGCTTAAGCGCAGTCGCCGAAACGCCACCTGCCAAGCGTCCCCGGGGAGCCGCGATGTCAGACACACCGACCTCGAATGTAGAAGCCGTCGGGGCGTTCCTACGCGGGCAGAATCTCGAGCAATTGGGCCGGATGGATGAAGCCGCTGCGCTCTACGAAGCCATCATCCAAACCAACTTCGATTCGAGCGGCCCCTACGATCGGCTGATCGCCATCTATTCGGATCGCGCCGATCACGCGGGGGTGCAACGCGTTGCCGAGGCGGCCGTATCCCACGTGCGGACGCACGAACAGAAATTGAAGTGGTACGAGGACGTGCGGGCCGGCGCCGAGGAAGCAGCTCGGAAGGTGCCGCCTGCGATCCCGAAGGACAAATGACACCCCTCGCCGAAGAGATCGCCGCGCGCATCAAATCTCACGGCCCCCTGACTTTTGCAGCTTTCATGCAGCTCGCGCTCTACGACAGATCGCACGGGTACTACGGCTCCGGCGCGGTGCGGACCGGATGGGGAGGCCACTTCGTGACTTCGCCAGAGCTCGATCCGGCGTTCGGCGAGCTTTGGGCGAATGGTTTCGAGCAGGTTTGGAACTCATGCGACCGGCCCCTTTCATTCGAGATCGTCGAAATCGGAGGCGGGGAGGGTGGGTTCGCGGCCAGCGTGCTGCGCTCGACGAATGGCGAGTTCGGGAAAGCGATCGCGTATCGGATCGTCGAGCGTTCGCAAGAAGTCGCCCGGCGGCAGAGAGAAGCGATCGGAAACGACACGCGGGTCTCCTGGGTCGCATCAATCGATGAGCTCGATCCCATCGAAGCCGGATGCCTCTTTGCAAACGAAGTCCTCGACAACCTGCCGGTCCATGTCATCGAGGGCCGAGGTGGAGAGATCGTCGAGCTATTCGTGGGTCTCGACGGCGATGACCTCGTGTGGGCCGACGGCGCTCTGTCGAGCAGCGAAGTTGCTGCTTACGTCTCGCGTTACGAGCTGAATCCGGCACCCGGCATGCGCGTTGAGATCGGTATCGCCGCCGAGCAGGTGATGAAGCGTGTGGCCGGCTTGACCGGGCGCGGCGCTGTGATCGTCGTCGACTACGGTGACTCGAGCTCGGAGCTCCTCGCTCGGCCGGGCGGCACCCTGGTCGCGTACTCAAACATGGGTGCGGACGATGACGTGTTGAGCCATCCCGGAGCAAAGGACATCACCGCGCACGTGAACTGGACGGCGATAGCCGAAGCGCTCTCTTCAGCCGGTCTAACGACCACGGGCCCGGAAAAGCAGCGAGAGATCCTGCACGCGCTCGGCAGCTCCGACAAAGATGCCGAGCTGCGCGAACAACACCGCGCGGCGGTGCTCAAAGGAGACGGCGCGGATGCATTGCGGACCCTGTCGGGGCGACAGGCATTGGGAGCGTTGACAGATCCGGGC
>JBHELU010000242.1:0-27358 GCA_046262955.1 Actinomycetota bacterium
ATCTCCAGACGGGGAGCTCTGGTGGATTCGGGCTGTTGAAAGAGATCCAGCAAGACAGCCGGATCTCCGCCGCGCCGGCAGTGATGATTCTCGAGCGAGGCCAGGATGGATGGCTCGCGAAACAAGCCGGTGCGCAACTGATCTTGACGAAACCCGCGCCCGCCGAACGCGTCGTCGCCGGCGCGTTATCGCTGCTCAGCGCATAGTTGTTTTACAAAGTCGCAGGTCAAACCCCTTGCTATCCCTAAATACCACTCTTAGAATTACAAAAATGTAATTCGACGATGTGCCGTCGGGGCGGACTGCACATCGGGGAGTCGAAAGGGCCGGGGGATGCAACGCATCACGAACAAACTCCTGCAACCTGTTGAGTGGCAAGCCAACGCTCGTTGCACGGATGTGAGTGTCGATCCCGAGATCTTCTTTCCCGAACGCGGCGGTTCATCGAAAGCTGCACGCGCTGTTTGCAAGGACTGCAAAGTGCAAGGCCAGTGTCTCGACTACGCGTTGAACAACAAAGAACAGTTCGGGATATGGGGCGGAACATCCGAGCGCGAACGCAGAAGACTTCGTAAAGAACGCACACTGCGACGGTTGCGCGCGGTTTCTTGATCTTGTTTTTTGCGTTGCGCAATTTCCACTTGCAACCAAAAAGTTGAATCAATTACTTGAACATTTCCTCTGAATCGTGCCTAATTACAGGTTGGATGCGCGATTGTGCATGACTGCATCCATTGTTCGTCTCAATTCGCGCAACGAACGCGTGCGTTGAGAGGGGAAGAAACGGGGTCGCGGTGATCTCGTTCGGACGCATGAATGGAGGTGCAGCACTTGGCAGCAAAGAAGACGACCGGCCGGAAGAAGACAGGCGCTCGCAGGAAGAGCACAGGTCGTAAGTCGACGGCTCGGAAGTCGACCGCGCGCAAGAGCACAGCCAAAAGGTCGACGGCGCGCAAGTCGACAGCCCGGAAGTCCACCGGGCGGAAGAAGAGCGCAGCGCGCAAGTCCACGGGTCGCAAGAAGGCGACCGGACGGAAGAAGTCGACAGGTCGCAAGAAGGCGACCGGGCGGAAGAAGTCGACCGCTCGTAAGTCGACAGGTCGCAAGAAGGCGACTGGACGTAGGAAGTCGACCGCTCGTAAGTCGACAGGTCGCAAGAAGGCGACTGGACGTAGGAAGTCCACAGGTCGCAAGAAGGCGACCGGACGTAAGAAGAGCACCGCGCGCAAGTCGACAGGTCGCAAGAAGGCGACTGGACGTAGGAAGTCCACGGGTCGCAAGAAGGCGACCGGTCGTAGAAAGACCACGAGACGCTGAAGAAGCGCTTAAGTCTGTAAAGCTTCTTCTAAGGAGCGGCCCGGTTCGATCAAGATCCGGGCCGCTTCGCTTTTTGCTCCCGGCATGAAGCGTTCGGGGGGTAACCCCACCAGTTCGGTTGCGACTACCCGCGCGCCGCGCGAGCGAGCTTCGCTAGCCACTACGTCGAACGCCGTCTCGATCCCAGTCACTTGAGGATCGATCAAGTTCATTGACACCTGTGCGAGCCCGCGGCTCGAAAGCCACAAGCCCAAGGCGCGAAGGCCGTGTGGCCCGCCGCCACCGGTGCGAACATGCGACGCGACCGCTCGCGCCGTGGTCACGTCGCAATCGAGCATCACGTTGAACGCGATCAGTGGGCCCCGGGCGCCGATGCACGCGACGCCGGAACGGTCGACGAAGTCGTGGGGGCCGAAGTCCGGTCCCAGTCCTTCGCGAGAGCGTTGACGCAGCCGTTCCAGACCCCCAGTGCGAAGCACGGGAAGCGAATCGGTTTCCGGTCTTCTCGAGGCCGCCCCGTAGAGGTAGACGGGGAGGCCGGCGATCCGGGCGATCTCGGCACCCAGTCTTGTCGCGACCCGCGCCGCCTCGTCGAGTCGCTCATGGGTGGGCTCGTCGATCGGAACGATGGGACAGACGTCCAACACTCCGAGGCGGGGATGCGCGCCCTCTTGTTGCGTGAGGTCGATCTCGAGCGATGCCGTGGCCAACTCGGCGCACCCTTCAACTAGTTCCCCGTCGGTGCCCGTGAGTGTCAGCACTGTGCGGTTGTGGTCGCGGTCGCTGTGAACGTCTAGAACCCTGGCGGGGTGTGCAGCGCTCGCGAGGCGCGAGATCAGGCCGGGATCGCGTCCCTCGGAGACGTTGGGCACTGCGACGAACCTCATAGAGCGTTACCGTAGAAGAGATGCAAGCGAATGGCTTCAGCGACTCGCCCCAGAGCCTCTCGCCGCAGGAGCCTCAGGCATACGGATATGCCGTAGAGGTCAGCCAGGGGTACGACGAAGCAGTGATCCGATCGCGACTGGCACTGCGTCGGGAAGGCTTCTCGATAATCACCGAGATGCACGTCGGTGACTTGCTCGTACCCGAGAAGAGCGATCGGCGGCAGTACTTGATCATGGGTGCGTGGTCCTCCGGCGTGACTAAGTCACCTTCCGAGAACCTCGAGGTCGCGGTTCATCTCTCTTGCAATGTAGTGGTTCACGAACAAGACAACGGCGCAGTCGTTGCTGCGCTTGACCCAGTCGACGACGTCGATCCCGCCGATGATGCAGCCGTGTCGGCTGCATACAAGGCTCGCGATGCCCTGGCCCGGGCCCTGCGAACGATCGCCGAAGGCCTCGAGGAGACGTCCGATGGTTAGGCGGCGTCACAGCGGGGTCGAGCCGATCGTCGAGAGCTTCCTTGCTCGCATGGACGAAGTCGTCGAGCGCTCGGCCGGCGCGATCCGAGATGCGGTCCCCTCCTATTCGCGGTCCACCGAGGTCATGAGCGACGTTCGAGATGCGGTTCGCGAGAACGTCACCACTCTTGGTCGGGTGCTTGCAGAAGGGCGCGAAGTCAAGAGGGACGAGCTCGAAGGGATCGAAAGAGTCGGCGCCCGGCGCGCAGAGGCAGGCGTGCCACTGGATGACGTGTTGCACGCATATCGAACCGTTTCGCGTGTGTGCTGGGACATTCTGGCCGAAGAGTGTCGGAGCTACGAAGGCGACGCACTCGAACCCACGATCGATCTCGCTGAAGCGGTGCTTCGATACACCGACGACATCTCGACGGCGGTCGCTGAAGCCTACGCGCACGCTCAACGAAGCATCGTTCGCGAGCAAGAGGGCGCACGCCGAGAGTTCTTGGCCGATCTGCTCTACGGGACCGATGCCTCCCCCGAAGACATGCTTAGGCGCGCTCACACGTTCGGTTACGACCTGTCACTCAGCTATGTCGCGATGGTTGGGCTCGGTCCGGAAGAAGACGCTCGCAAGGAAGCATCGGTTGCCGCTGCCGCGTCGAAGACGACCAGTCAGGGCACGGCCGATGCGATCGTGTTGCAGAAGGGCGAGCAGACGATCGCGTTGCTCCCGGCGGAACCCTTCACGGACCCGGTCGTCGTTCCGGAAAAGGTCGTCGTCGAGCTCGGAGATGGATGGAGATTCGGGGTCGGCGGGCCCGAGCCGGGACTCGAGGGGATCAGGCGCGCGTATATCGAAGCTCGGGAAGCACTCGAGATAGGGCTCGGTCTTGGATTGACGCGGCCTGTGTACCGGTTCGACGACGTGCTTCTGTATCACTTTCTGAGGATCGAGCCGGCGCTTGTCGACAGATTCGTCGAACTCACGATCGGGCCGTTGATCGAATACGACGAGCGTCGTAAGGGCGAGCTCGTAAAGACGTTGGACGCGTACTTCTCGAGCGACGGCAGCATCAAGCTGGCGGGCGAGAAGCTCTTCGCGCATCCACACACGGTGACGTATCGGTTGAAACAGGTCGAACGTTTAACGGCGTGGTCGCTGCGAGACCCGGAGGACAAATTACGTCTGCAACTTGCTCTACGAGCGCACAAGCTCGGCCAGTCGCGACGCGACGCGGACACAGCAGATCCCGACTCATCCCTCGCCGATCCCCAGTCGCAGAGCCTAGGTAGCGGCTGCTAACCTGCCTCTTCATGCCTAAGCGCGTTCTGATAATCGGCTGGGACGGTGTCGACTGGACCGTTCTCCAACCGATGCTCGATGCAGGCGAGTTGCCAAACGTTGCCGCGCTCATTGAGCGAGGTGCCTACGGTGACTGCCTTTCGACGGTTCCCTCGCACTCGTGGTGCGCGTGGCCCACATTCATGACGGGGCTCAATCCTGCCGGACACGGGGTATTCGACATCCTCGAGCACAAGCCGGGTGCGTCGAAGCGACTGCCGATCACCTATCACTCCATCAAAGCGCGGACGATCTTTGATGACGTGACCGCTGCCGGTAAGACGTCGTTGCTGGTGAATGTGCCGTTGACGTTCCCGACTCCGAGCATGAAGGGGAAAGTAGTCGCCGGCGGAGTATTACCTGCGGCGCGCTCGTACACCTATCCAACCGAACTGCAGGAAGAGCTCGATGCCCACGCCCCCTTCCCGATCAACGGCATGAGCTGGACCACGTTCAGGAACAGACCGGAAGCCTTCTTGGAAGAGTGCGCTGCCATAACCGCGAAGCGGCAAGCGGCCTTCGAATATCTGCTGGACACAACCGACTGGGACCTCGGGGTGTTGGTCTACGTCTCGACAGACCGGATCCAACACTGCTTGATGGAATACATCTGCCCTCAGCACCCCAGCTACGAAGAACTCGAAGACACGCCCGTCGCAAAGCAGACGCGCGCCATCTACCAGCAACTCGACGAGGGCCTGGGCCGGTTGCTCGAACGCACTAACGAGGACGACCTCGTCATGTTCATGTCGGATCACGGTCATCAACCGTGCACGCGCGCGTGCACGATGGATCGCATCCTTCAAGATCTGGGCTTCCTGGAGTTCGGACGCGGCAGCTTCACGTTCAACCTGATCAGGTGGGGGCCTGGGCGTCGCATCGCAAGACGTCTGTACGACATCTTCAAGCTGCACGGCCGTATCTCGATCCCGGCCTCTCCCGTCGACTGGGCAAAGACCCGCGCTTACACGAGCGTCGTCTCGACCGGGGAAGGCGTTTCCGTGAACCTGAAGGGCCGTGAGCCGGGAGGCACCGTCGAGCCTCGCGATTTCGAGAAGGTTCGCGAGGAAGTCGCCCACGCCCTCAGCGCTTATCGCGACCCCGAGACCGGGGCGGCCCCCATATCTCGGATCTATTACAAGGAGGAAGTCCTGTCCGGGGACTTCTTCGACGAGGCTCCCGACCTCCTCCTCGTGCCGGCTCCCCTCTATTCGCTCACCCACGCCAAAGGGGCGGTCGAAGAAGCCGACTGGCTGTCGGGCGATCACCGTCTCGAGGGAGTGGTCGTTGCCACCGGCCCCGAAGTCACGCCCGGCCCCCTGCACGAGACCGCCTATCTGAAGGACCTGCCGACCACCGCGATGGCGGCGCTCGGGATCCCGAGCTCGGTCCCCAGGGACGGCGTCGTGCTCAGAAGCCTTGCCGGCGACAAGGAGCTGCAGGTCGACGAGTCGGCTGCAGCCGCCGGTCCATCCGACGATGGCACCGGTCTAACCTCAGATGAAGAAGGCGAGATCGAGGCCCATCTGCGGGGCCTCGGGTATGTCGAATGAGCACAGTTAATAGGAGGTTCCAGATTGCGCGCTCGTAGATCGTGTCTATCGGTCCCAGGGTCCAGCCCGAAGATGCTTGCCAAGGCGCCCACTCTTCCTGCCGACCAGGTGTTCATGGACCTGGAGGACTCGGTTGCGCCACTTGCGAAGGAAGACGCCCGCGGGAACGTCATCGATGCTCTGAAGAACAAGGACTGGACTAACAAGACGGTCGTCGTACGGATCAACTCGATAGACACCCAGTGGGCTGCCGACGACTTGAAGACGGTCGTCGAGAACGCAGGGAGCTATCTGGACTGCGTGATGGTGCCCAAGGTTCAGTACGCCCACGAGATCCATTTCGTCGACCACTTGCTCCGCATGATCGAGACGACGACCGGTCTCGAGAAACGGATAGGCATCGAGGCCCAGATCGAAACCGCCACCGGACTGAAGAACATCCACGAGATCGCGCACGCATCAGACCGCCTGGAAACGCTGATCTTCGGCCCGGCCGACATGAGCGCGTCGCTCGGGCTCCCGACGGTGACGGCGGGCCTGCCTATGCCGGGATATCCGGGTGACCACTGGCACTGGGTGCTCGAGACGATCTTGGTCGCCGCCCGAGATGCCGGCTTGCAAGCGATCGACGGCCCTTACCTGTTGATCAAGGATCTCGACGGGTTCAGGGACATGGCGATGCGCGCTCGAGCCCTCGGATACGACGGGAAGTGGGCCTTGCACCCCGGTCAGATCGATGTGTTGAACGATGTGTTCACTCCGACCCAGAAGGAGTACGACAAAGCCGAAGCGCTACTCGAGGCGTACAAGCATGCGACCGAGGTCGATCGCCGTGGAGCGGTGATGTTCGGCAGCGAGATGATCGACGAAGCATCTCGCAAGATGGCCATTCAGTTCGCGGAACGAGGGCGCGCGGCAGGATTGACCGTCGACAAGTCTCTGTCCGACTTCGAAAAGGAATGGGCCCAGTCGTGATCGAGCTCAACGACACTCAGAAAGCGATAGTCGAGACAGTTAAGGATTTCGTCGAGAACGAGGTCATCCCCGTTGCAGACGATCTGGAGCACGCGGACGAGTACCCCGAAAAGATCGTCGAGCAGATGAAAGAGCTCGGGCTCTTCGGTTTAACGGTGCCCGAGGAGTACGGCGGAATCGGCGAGTCTCTGATCACCTACGCGATGGTCGTCGTCGAGCTGGCCCGAGGCTGGATGAGCCTGTCGGGTGTCCTCAACACCCACTTCATGGGTTGTTACCTGATCAACAAGTTCGGGACCGCCGAGCAGAAGAACCTTTTGCCTCGGTTGGCGACGGGTGAGATCCGCGCAGCACTTGCCATGAGCGAGCCCGAGGCGGGCTCCGACGTCCAGTCGATCAAGACCCGGGCGATCGCGGACGGCGACGAATACGTGGTCAACGGCCAGAAGATGTGGCTCACCAACGGTCTTCGATCCGGTGTCGTCATGACGCTCGTCAAAACCGATCCCAAGGCGGAGCCACCGCATAAGGGCATGAGCATGCTCATCGTCGAGAAAGAGCCGGGCAATCCGAAGCCCGCGCAGGGACTGGATGTCGGCAAGAACATCGAGAAGATGGGCTACAAGGGAGTCGAAACGACCGAGATGACGTTCTCGGACTTCCGCATCCCCAAGACCGCTCTGTTGGGCACCGAAGAGGGCCAAGGCTTTCGCCAGGTTCTCGACGGGATCGAAGTGGGCCGCGTGAACGTTGCGGCGCGCGCCGTTGGTGTCTCCACCCGTGCTTTCGAAGAAGCGATCAAGTATTCGCAGGAACGCAAAGCTTTCGGCAAACCGATCTCCGAGCACCAGGCGATCCAGATCCACCTTGCCGAGATGGGAACGACCCTCGAGGCTGCTCGCTTGATGCTGTTTTCGGCCGCAGAGAAAAAGGCTGCAGGGGAACGCTCGGATCTGGAAGCCGGTATGGCGAAGCTGTTCGCGTCCGAGGCGTGCCACGAGATCTGCCTGAAGGCTCTGCGCGTGCACGGCGGGTACGGGTATTCGAAAGAGTTCACCGTCGAGCGCCTGTACCGCGACGCGCCGTTCCTGTTGATCGGCGAGGGCACCTCGGAGATCCAGAAGACGGTCATTGCCCGCAGGTTGCTGGAGCGACACAAGCTGCACTAGTCAGCCGCGATCGTCCGCGAAAATCTAGTGCCTATTTGTGACAGAAACTACCGATTACTGGCGCTTTGGGTGAGGAAAAACCCCTGGTCAGGGGGTTTACAAAGCACAGCGTAATGCTATAACTACTCCCTGTAGGCTACTCGGGGAGTACCAGGAAGGGGCCCGATTGGGCCAGCCCACCACCGGTATCACGCGGTTGACCGCACGAGCAGATCTGAGGGGAGCCAGGCTGCGCCTGGCCGACGCGCTCGATCTCCATCGCGACGAGATCGCTCTCGCTTGGTACGGAGCTGTCGCGAAAGATCCGCGCGTGGGCTTCCCGGAGCTCGAGCGTTACTTGCGCTCGCTCGTGTCCGGCCTTTACGAGGTTTTCCGAGACAACGAGTGGACGCTCACGCAAACGATCATCGACGGTCTTGCGGAGCGACGCGCGCGCACCGGAGCAAGCGTTGAGCACGGCGTGCAGCGGGCTCTACTTGCCGGACGCCATGCGATCAAACCGTTCTACGCAAGCAACGGAACCGCAGACCCATGTGATGACGTTCTGCTCGATGCACTGCATGAGTGCTTGTTCCGCTTCTCCGAGTCCTATCAAGGCGTTCGGATGTCGACCGAGAACGACCGGCTCCACACGCGGATCATCCGCTCTTTGGTGATGGCGCTAGAGGCCCGTGATCCCTACACGAAGGGTCATTCGATCTCGGTTGCGCTGCTGGCTCAGCGACTGGCGCAGGTCGTCGGCTGGAAGATGGAATCGCATCTTGTCTATCTGGCAGGTCTGCTGCACGACGTCGGGAAGGTCGGCATCCCGGACAGCATCCTCTTGAAGCCCGGCCCCCTGTCCGAGCACGAGTGGAACATCATGCGTTCGCACCCCGCGCTCGGAGCCAGCATCCTCAAGCCGATAAAGCTCTATCCCGAGGTGCTTGCCGCGGTCATGTCCCACCACGAGAACATGGACGGGTCGGGGTATCCCCACGGCTTGAAGGGGGACGAGATCCATCCGATCGCCCGCGTCATAAGAGTGGCCGACAGCTTCGATGCGATGACTTCTACTCGGTCACACCGTGCCGGTCGATCTATCGAGGACACGATGAAGGTCCTGATCGCGGAGCGCGGAGCTATCTACGAAGGCGATGTCGTCGAAGCCCTTGCCGAGATGGTGCAAGAGCCAGAAGCCATGAGAGACCTGGGATTGGCTTCTCTGCAGATCGATCTGCAGGACTTCGAAGATCCGGAGCTTGCGGCTAAAAAGGCTTAGTCCAGGTCGCCGGCGTCGATACGCTCGAGACGCCGATCGCGTGCGAGCTTGTGGCCGGTCAGAACCTGAAGCGTCTCGGGCTCCTGCATGCCTTCTGCTACCAGACTAAGGATGTCGCGAAGGGACAGGATCCCCACCACTTCTCCCGAATCCGTCACGACCGGCAAGTGCCGGAACCACTTGTCGAACATGATTCCCGCCGCGTCGCGGATGCCTGAGCTTGCTCGGATCGTCACGGGATCTTTCGTCATGACGTCACGGAGACTCGAAGCTTTCGGATCGCGACCCTCGCCGACGACACGAAGCACGTCCCTTTCGGTAACGATTCCGATGAGCGAATCGCCTTCCATGATCAGAAGTGATCCCGTCTGCTGCTGCGTCATCTTGGCAGCGGCCTCCGCAAGCGTGTCGTCGGGGGCGTCTGTGACGGCGGCCTGAGTCATGATGTCGGAGACTTTCACGCCTCGATTCTAGACTGCTGAATGTGAAGCTCGGTCTTGCGCTTCCTCACTACGACACCTCCTTCGCCGGAGAGCCCGCCTCCTGGGAGCGAGTCAAGCAAACGGCTCGTATTGCAGAGTCCAGCGGATTCGCATCGGTGTGGGTCTCGGACCATCTGTTCTTGGACTGGGGCAAGTACGGGGGGCCCAGCGCGGCTCAAGGCTCGCTCGAGTGCTGGTCCACGATGTCGGCCCTGGCCGCGGCGACATCGAAGGTGCGGATCGGCTCGTTGACGCTTTGTAACGACTTCAGGAACCCCGCGCTGTTCGCCAAGATGGCGGAATCACTGGATCGATTGTCGTCGGGACGCCTCGACATCGGGATGGGTGCCGGCTGGTACGAGCCGGAATACGAAGCCGCGGGCATCACCTTCGATCGACCCGGCATTCGCATCGACAGGCTGTGCGAGGCGGCAGAGATCGTCGGCCGTCTTCTGGAAGGCGAGGAAGTCAATTACGCCGGCGACTACTACAAGCTCGACGGTGCGATCTGCCGGCCCGGCCCCCAGCAATCCCCGCGTCCGCCGATCTGGATCGGTGGCAAAGGCGACCGGCTCTTGAGCATCGTTGCGCACATCGCAGATGGATGGAACTTCTCGTGGCTCGGATCGTTCGACGTCTACGAAGAAAGGTGCTCGTATGCCAAGACGGCGTGCGAGGTTCTCGATCGTGACCCGACTAGATTGCGACGTTCCGTAGGTGCTTATCTCTTGGCGGGCCGAGACGAGGCTGATTGCAAGCGCCGGTTCGAGCGCCTCGCGGCCGTAACGCCTGCGGGTTTGCTGAGGGGTAGTTCTTCGTCGGGCGTATCCTGGGACGAGTTCCGTTCCGGTGACAGGATCGCCGGGACGGTTCCAGAAGTGATCGAAGATCTCGGGCGCCTGAAGGACATGGGCGTCGAAGAGGTCATCGTGAGCTTGGGGGCGGTCCCGTTCCAGGTCGGCGACCTCGAGGATGTCGAGTTCGTCGGCACGGAGATCGCCCCGGCACTGAAATGACGAAACGGAGGAGGCGATGGACATAGGAGCTCCAGAGCTCATCATCGTTCTGCTGGTCGTTCTACTGATCTTCGGGGCTTCCCGCCTACCGAAGCTGGCTCGCTCGATGGGGCAAGCGTCGAAAGAGTTCAAGCAAGGGATGAAAGAGGGCTACAAGGAGCAGCCGGTCGAAGGGCCGTGCCCGTTCTGCTCGGTTCAGGTTCCTGCCGATTCGAAGTTCTGCCCCGGATGCGGCAAATCGGCCGACGAGATCGTCGCGGAAAAGAACAACCGCGCCCAGAAGAGCGCGTAGCCTCCTAGCGACTTACGGCGTCAGCACTACTTTCATCGCGACGCGCGATCCAAAGAGGTCGTAGCCCTCGACTGCGTCGTCTAGCGACAGTCGGTGGGTGATCAGCTGCGCAGGATTGATCTTCTGCTGGACCGTAGCGTCCAATGCTTCGCCCCAATGCCCTTGGACGTTCGCCATGCCGGTGAACGAGAGATCGAGCCCTCGGAGCCAGGTCATCCCCATCGATAACCCATAGCGCTCGGCGCCGTACACACCGGCGACCACGACGCGGCCCCCGTCGCGCACGCATTTCATCGCGGACTTGAATGCATCGATGGAGCCCACCGCTGCGATGGCGACATCGGCACCGGCTTCGCTCGCGGCGCGAGCAGCCGATTCGGCAGGCTCGGTGGAAACGTCTATGACGTCGAGGCCCAGCGCCAGCGCAAACTCCACCCGGCGCGGATTGGCATCGAAGACGAGAACCCGTCGAGCGCCCTTGAGCCCAGACGCCAGCGCGCTGCACAAGCCGATCGGCCCGGCACCGATGATCACGACGACGTCATCCGGCGAGATCCTTGCGAGGGACGACGCGTAGAACCCGGTTGCGAGGATGTCACCCGAGAACAGAGCCTGTTCGTCGTTCAGTGGGACTTCTTTTTCCGGGATGGATCTCAGATTGATGTCGGCGTAGGGAACCCTGACGAGCTCGGCTTGAGCTCCGTCCAGGTCTCCGGTGAACTCACCGAGTCCCAAGGCCCGGCGCTCGACGCAGTGGTTGAAGCGGCCATCGATGCATGCCGCGCAGCGGCCGCAGGCGATCAAGAAGGAACCCAAGACGCGGTCCCCCTCGCTCAACCCAGCGTCTTCGCCGGCGTCGGCGATGGTTCCCACGAACTCGTGCCCGATGACGCTGCCCGCCCGCATCCCAGGGGTCTTGCCGCTGAGCAGATGCAGATCCGAGGCACAGATCGACGTCTTGGTCACCCGGACAACGGCGTCCCGCGCATCTTGGACCTTGGGCTCGGCCACGTCGTCGACCCGCACCGTCTGGTCGCCCGTATAGATGACTGCCCTCATCGTTGCCCCCGTTCAGGTCTGCGGGAATCTGCCCGGCCTCGTATCGTTTTCATCTAAGCGAATGAAACCCGCCCGCCAAGGAAAAGAACCATCGTATGAGCACACCTGTGACGATCTATTCGACGAGTTGGTGCGGGCATTGCCGGCGGTTGAAGCGGCAGCTCGACGATTTCGGCGTGAGCTACTCGGAGATCGACATCGATCAGAGCGACGAGCTCGGCCGTCGGATCGAGCAAGTCACCGGCGGCTATCGCACGGTCCCCACGGTCGAGATCGACGGACGGATGCTGGTCAACCCCTCTGCGATCCAGGTCAGAGACGCCGCCCTGCGGACCGAAGGCGTGAGCGGAGCGCGCCGTGGTCCGCGTGTCCAGGGGGCCCCCTCGCCGAGTTAACACCTATAGTAAGGTACTAAGATGGCAAACTTCCGAGAAGTCTTCCAGCGCGTCAAGGCCGAGACCCCAGAGGTCACCCCTGAAGAGGTACGTGCCCGGCTCGAGGCCGGTGAGGGCGTGCAGATCCTGGACGTTCGTGAGCCCGAAGAGGTGGCGGTGGGTCTGGTTCCCGGAGCCGCCCATCTCTCCCGAGCTCATTTCGAGAGCCGAATCGAGGACGTTGTCCCCGACAAGTCCGCGCCGGTGGTGGTTTATTGCGCGACCGGTGTCCGCAGCATCTTTGCGGCGCGTCAGATGGCCGAGCTCGGCTACAACAACGTCGCGTCGATGAACGGGGGCTTCAGTCGTTGGAAGGACCTTGGCTACGACTTCCACATCCCCAACGTCTTGGACAAAGATCAGAGGGACCGCTACGCGCGCCACCTGATCCTGTCGGACGTGGGCGAAGAGGGGCAGTTGAAGCTCCTCGACGCCAAAGTCCTGTCGATCGGAGCCGGGGGCCTGGGGTCGCCGGCCCTGTTGTATCTCGCCGCCGCCGGGGTCGGAACCATCGGGATCGTGGATTCCGACACGGTCGAAGCATCCAATCTGCAGCGCCAGGTGATTCACGACACCGACAGACTCGGCGAATTGAAGGCCGAGTCGGCTCGCCAGACTTTGACCAAGCTGAATCCCGACGTGAAGGTCAACGTGCACAGCGTCCGGATGGATGAATCGAACGTCCGCGAGCTGATCGCCGGTTACGACATCATCGTCGACGGCTCCGACAACTTTGACACCAGATACGTCTTGAACGACGCAGCAGTCGAGTTACGCAAGCCGGTGGTCCACGGTTCGATCTTCCGATTCGAAGGAATGGTCTCGACCTTCGTTCCCTTCGAGGGACCCTGTTATCGGTGTCTCTATCCCGAGGCTCCGCCTCCCGACCTCGCTCCGAACTGTAGCGAAGCCGGCGTACTTGGCGTGCTGCCCGGCATCGTCGGATGTCTGCAGGCGAACGACGCGTTGAAGTTGATCATCGGCTACGGACAACCGCTTGTCGGGCGACTTCTGTTGTTCGACGCGCAAGCGACGGCGTTCAGCGAGGTCAAGGTGCGGCGCGACCCGCGGTGTCCTGCTTGCGGCGACGGTGCACCAGCCGTGGCAGAAGCTCCGGCCGAGAGGACGCCCGAGCCCGTCGCGTGACGCCTCCACTTCATCGGTGAAGGTCGCAGTGATCTCCGACACGCATACTCGAGGTATGTCGCGCGCGGTCCCTACCGGCGCGTGGCCATACCTGGAAAGTGCAGACCACATCCTTCATGCCGGCGACGTCGTCGACCCCGCACTTCTCGATGAGCTTGCAGCCCTCGCTCCTGTAACGGTCGTGATGGGCAATTGCGATGCAGGCGACGTTCGAGCTTGGGGGGCATTGGGCACCGCCTCGGTTCTGTTGGAGGGCGTGCCTATCGCGATGGTGCACGACTCGGGGCTGGCGCCGGGTCGTCGAGAGCGGATGCGCAATCTGTTCCCCGAGGCGCGCGTCGTCGTTTTCGGGCACTCGCATATGCCCGTGAACGAAGACGATGGCGACCTGTTGCTGTTCAACCCGGGAAGCCCCACCTGGAAACGGAAAGCCCCCTTCACGTCCATGGGATATCTGTGGATCGAAGACGGACGAGTCGAAGGAGACATCTTCCCGGTCTAACCACTTGCTCGCGCACGAGCCGGGCTGTTGTATTCATCGGGTGGTTACCGAGATCGAAAGCCTCGGCACGCTGTTAGGCGTGTGGGCGCATCCAGACGACGAGACCTATCTGTCGGCCGGCATCATGTCGGCGGCATCGGGTTGCGGTCAGCGGGTCGTTTGCGTGACGGCGACGAAAGGTGAAGCCGGCTCGAGCGATCTTGACAAGTGGCCTCTCGAGTCACTCCCCGAAGTGCGCGAGAAGGAGCTCAAGGAAGCGTTGTCGATCTTGAGCGCAGGTGATGCCCCCATCGAGCATCACTGGCTCGGATACCGCGACGGCGAGTGCGATCGGGTCGATCCAGATGAAGCGATCGCGAAGCTCGCCGGGCTGATCGACGGGGTGCAACCGGATTCCGTTCTCACGTTCGGCCCCGACGGCATGACGGGGCACACCGACCACAAGGCCGTCTGCAACTGGACGACCGCCGCTTTCAAGACCGCGGCCCCCGCCGGCTCGAAGCTTTACTACGCAACCACAACCCAAGAGCTTTTCGACTTGGTGGCCCCGGTTTTCGAACCGTTCAACGTGTTCTTCGCGGGGCTGCCGGCGATTACGGATCCCGATGACTTGGCGATCGACTTCCCTCTCGACGACGACCTCATCGCGCGTAAAGAGAAGGCGATCCGCGCTCAGGCTAGTCAGTCCGAAGGGATGTTCGAGGCGCTCGACGTCAGTTTCTTCGTGGCCTCACAGAGGCGGGAGTTCTACTCGCTGGCGGCGACGCGGTAGTTATTCGGTGACGCGCTCCATCCACAAGAATGGATCTTTGATCTCGTCGAGTCCCGGGAGATTGTCCGGAGCGGTCCACATCTGATTCAAAGACGTTAGGCCTTTGAGTTTCACGACCGCCGCGCAGAACGTCGCGCCCGAGGTTTCGAGCTCGCGGTCGAAGCTGATGCCCAGGATCGACGAAAGCATGTTCCGTGCCTCACTGGGGGAGGCGTTCCTACGGCGGATCCCTTCGTCGATCGAGGCCGAACCTCCCCCGGCTGCCTCGGCTATAGCCGTCGAGGTGTGGGTTGCGTAGCCCTCCAATGCCGCCATGAACGCCCGCAAGCGATCCAGCGCGGCTCGATGCCTCTCTGTCTCGGCGATCGGGATCGCCGGATCGATCCCCGCGGCACTCTCGAGACCCTCCATGCCCGAGCTCTGAAGCTCTACCAAGCGTTGCTCGAGGCTTCCCATGTCGATCTCCATCGCGTCGATGACTTCGACAAACAAGCTGCGGAAGTAACGGGTTATCCACGGAGCGCTTTGTAGAACCAAGTTGCGCGTCACGTCGTGCGCGGCGACCCAACGCCGGAACTCGTCTCGATCGAAGTTGTACTCGCGCGCAAGGTCCATCGCATTGCGATCGACGAACCGCAGATGTCCGTCATCGTCGCGAGGGATAGGAGGATCGAAGGGCCCGATCGCTTCGGTCGCGAGGTGACCGACCAGGGTTCCCGCCTGCAACCCGATAAGCAAAGGCCCGATCTGCTGCATCATCGCTCCCATACCTGCAGCCGACTCCTGCGCGGGGAGTTCGGTCATCTGCGCAGAGAAGCGACGGGCCAGGCTCCCCAGCAGCCACATCCACCCATCCAGCGTCAGCTCGACCCAACGGCCTCGTGCGATCGCTTCGGTGCGAACCGGTTCGCCGATTTCGAGACGCGTGTAGCCGGCCACGAGCTCCTCGGTAACGCGGGCCTGTTCCGCATATGCACGCGCGTCCTCGACGGACGGTTCCGGATCGGGCGTGCCTTGCGTCGCTATCGCGATCCCTACCTGCCGGGCTATCTCGGTGTTGATCGGTCCCGAGCTCGACGAAAGGATCTTTTGGATCTCGCGGAACAACGGGATGTCACCGAATGATTCAGCCGTCACCTGTCCATGTTAGGCGGCTATGGTTCTTCGGTGGCACGGAAGCGGAGGTCGACAGTCGCGGTAACGGGCGCGGCCGGGTACATCGCCGGTCGGTTGATCCGGCTATTGGACGCCGACGACCGGATCGAGAGGATCCTGGGTTTCGACGCCCGCCGCCCTCGACTCGATGCTCAAAAACTGATCTTCGACGAGGATGACGTACGTAGCGAAGCTCTGGCGGCTCGACTCTCGGGCGTCGACGTGGTCGTGCACCTCGCATTCGTGATGGACCCGATCAAAGACGAGTCCCTGATGCGAGACGTCAACGTGAACGGCAGTCAGAACGTATTCCGAGCTGCCGGTAAGGCAGGCGTCGGGAAGCTCGTGTACACCTCGTCCGCAGTGGCGTACGGCGCCCACCCCGACAACGATGTTCCCCTTACCGAGGAATCTCCCTTGCGAGCAAACCTCGATTTCTCTTATCCCGCCCACAAGCTCGAGGTCGAATACGTCCTCAAGGAAGTGCAAAGCGATTTCCCCGAGCTGAAGATGGTCGTGCTGAGGCCATCCATCGTCTTCGGGCCCAACACCGACAACGCATGGTCACACGCTCTCGAAAGTCCTTTCTTGCTTGGGGTCAACGGGCATCGTCCACCCCTCCAGTTCGTCCATGAAGAGGACGTCGCGGCTGCCCTTTTCTTCTCGTGCACCGAACCGATCGAGGGCTACTTCAACGTGGCTGCAGACGGATGGCTGGAGCTTTCCGAGATCCTTTCGTTGTTGAAGAGGCGCAGGATCGAAGTGCCCGAGCCCGTCGCGTTCGCGCTTATGGAACGGATGTGGCGGATGGGGTGGAGTGATGCTCCTGCCGGGATGCTGCATTACCTGATGCACCCCTGGGTCGTTTCGAACGCGAAGCTCACCGAGGCGGGATTCAAACCGGCTCATTCCAATGAAGAAGCGCTCCAAGCAGTGATCGACAAGACGCGCGACCACGTGCGGATCGGCGGCCGCCGCGTCCGGCGCAGCGATGTATCGAAGGTGGCGATCGCCGGGGCGGGAGTGGCGACCACCGCAGCTCTGGTGCGCGCGATCCGGGCCCGGAGGGCGTAAATCGGGGTTCTGGTAGCCTGAGCTCCCCGGCGGCGCCGCGGGAAGCACCAGATTGAGCCGCCGCCGAAACCGAGACCTAGGAGTTCACATGATCTACCTGCTATTGCTTGTCGCCCTTGCGGGCTTTGCCATAGCCCGGCTCTGGATGATGCAGCGTCGGCAGCGCTCGCACATAGAAACGGTCGACGGATTCCAGAAGAGCCTCGAGCGTCTATCGAGCTCATCCGGTTTCAACAGTCGACCGCGTACCGTGCAACCACGTGCCCGACGCGTGCCGGGCCATCGCGTCACACTCGATCCGGAGCGACGGGCCGCAGCCAAGCGCCGGCTCGAGGCGCGGCGTCGCTCGATGAAGGTGCGCCAGCAGCAACGCCGCGCCGTTTAGGTATCGCACTAGTACCCCATGGCGCGCGATCTCGCGATCGATCTGGGGACGGCCAACACCCTCGTTTACCAACGTCAGCGAGGCATCCTTTTTGCCGAGCCCACCGTCCTTGCCCTGAACAAGGAAACGGGCGACGTGCTCGCGATGGGCAACGAGGCGTGGCACATGATCGGCCGCACTCCCGGCTACATCGTTGCGGTACGTCCGTTGCGATCGGGCGCGATCTCGGATTTCGACGTCACAGAGAAGCTGATCCGACTGATCTTGCAAAGAGCGGGCGTGGGTCGCTTCTCGCGACCGAAGGTTCTGGTGTGTGTCCCGAGCGCACTGACCGAGGTTGAGCGCAGAGCGGTCGAGGAAGCCACGCTTTCCGCAGGGGCCCGCTCTTGTCATCTGATCGAAGAGCCGATGGCGGCGGCGATCGGAGCGGGCCTTCCGATCCACGAGCCGCTCGGCAACCTCGTCGTTGATGTGGGCGGCGGTACCAGTGAAGTGGCGCTGATCTCTATGGGCGGGATCGTTACCAACACGGCCGTCAGGGTTGGAGGCTTCGACCTGGATGCCGCGATCCAGCACTACGTACGGCGCGAATACACCATCGCTATGGGCGAACGGACAGCCGAACGGATCAAGATCGCGATCGGATCCGCTTTTCCAATGGCCCACGAAGACACAGCCGAGATCCGAGGCCGGGACCTTGCAACCGGTCTGCCGAAAACGATCGTCATAACGTCCGAAGAGATACGCGAGGCGATAAACGAGCCGGTGCGCGCGATCATGACGGCGACGATCGAGTGCATCGGAGCGTCACCCCCGGACCTCGTTCAAGACGTTCTCACGCACGGGATCACCCTGACAGGTGGTGGAGGGATGCTTTCGGGACTCGACATGCTGATCTCTTCGGAGGCCGAGGTTCCCGTTCACGTAACCGAGCAACCGCTCGAAGCTGTGGTTCTGGGCGCGGGCAAGTGCTTAGAGGCATTCGACGACCTGAAATCCGTACTGGTAACCAACTAATTTTCGTAGGCTCCGCTCACCATGCAACGCAACGAGTGGGATCTGCCCCAGCCTCCAGGCATCGAACCCGTGAAAGGACCGCATGTATTGCGGTGGGCGATCCTCGGGCTCCTCGCTCTCGTTCTTCTGATCGCGGCTTTTCGGGTATCGATCCCGGTCTTCTACGTGTTCCTCCCCGGTCCCGCTCGCGACGTCGAACGACTCGTGGTGGTTAAGGGACAGCCGACCTACTCATCCGAGGGAAGCCTTTTCCTCACCACAGTCTCCGAGGACATCAACGTCACGTTCGTCGATCTGGTCGAGGCATGGCTGGATCCGCACAAGACCGTGATCGAAAAGTCCCAAGTCACGGGCGGCCAGTCCTTCAATCAGGTCGAGAAAGAGCAGAGGTTCGAGATGGAGGAGTCAAAGGTCTCTGCCGAGCAGGTTGCGCTCGATGCTCTTGGCTTGCGGGGGCCCAGTGGCGCGAAAGTCGTCAACGTTCTCGACAACACTCCGGCTCAAGGTGTCATCGAGCCGGATGACGTCATAACTGCGATAAACGGTGACCCGGTCGGCACCACTTGTGACGTCACCAAGCAACTGCACGCTCTCGATGTGGGAGATCGCGTCGATGTGACCGTGCAGCGGGGGACCAAGACGAAGACTCTGCGAAATATCAAGACTGCTCGCAGCCCTGTCGACAACCAATCGCCCTTCTTAGGTATTCAGATGGAGGAGCTGGTTCATCCCGGTTTCGACATCACCTTCAAAACGGGCAACATCGTGGGGCCGTCGGCTGGGATGATGTTCTCGCTCGGCTTGTACGACGCGCTTACTCCCGGAGATCTCACGGCCGGGAAGAAGATCGCCGGCACCGGGACGGTGGACTGCAACGGGACGATCGGGCCGATCGGCGGGATCGAAGAGAAGGTCGCGGGGGCCGAAGCTGCGGGGGCCGAGATCTTCCTTGCCCCCAGCGATGAAGCCGCCGACGCCAAGAAGGCCGCAGGCGAGATCAAGGTCGTCCCGGTGAAGACATTCGACGATGCACTGCAGTACCTCCAATCGCTGAGCTCCTGAGCGCTGGGCGGGCATTCCTCCCCTAGACCGGGGCTGCACGGGGAAGAATGGGACACTGAGGGCGATGCTGAACGGGTCGCTGGCCGTACCTATTCACTTCACGGTCGAGTTACTCGCATTCCTGGTAGCGGCCGGAGGGGCGCTGCTCGTGCTGTCGCGCCCAAATCTCATCCCAGGTGCTGTGTTCAATCGGATCTGCGTTGCACTTGGGTTTGGGTGCCTCGCTGCTTCGGCTGTTGTCCACGGTGGGGGTTTCGTGGCTACCGATGCAGGCGGACACGCCGCACAGATCCTCTTGGCTCTGCGCGCGGTGGGTTACGGATTCGCCTTTGTAGGAGTTGCTGCGTCCGCCGGGGCGACGATCCCGGCCGCAGGGGTTGCATTCTCCGTACGCGAGCCAATCGTGTTGTTGCCGGCCGGGTCGGCGATAGCTCTTGCCGTGTCGTGCTTTGCGGTATCGGCGAAGTCGGGGCGGAGAGACCTGAGCCGTTTCGGCCTCGCGGCGATCGTCATCGCCGCCTCGGAGGTCCTGAACGGTGTAACTCCCAACGCGCGCTTCGGGTCGACGGCCGGCGCGTACGCATTCGCGGCCCACGCCTTGCTTGCCCTCGGCTACTTGATTCTCGGCTCGTGGTTGTGGACCGGTGTTCGCTCCAGCATCCGCACGAGATTCGTCGCGTCTTTCGTATCGCTTCTGGTTCTGGTTGTGCTGACCCTGTCCACGGCTCTTACCGGCGTCATCTCTAACAACGTGCAGAGCAGCGAACTGAAAACGGTCAAGACGCAGCTCGTAAGTGCGATCGAGACGATGGAGACCACCGATGCGCGCAATCTTGTGCGGACCACGCAGAGCGTTACAAGTCAGCCTGCCGTCCCCGGGTACTTTCAGACGGGCTCAAAGGGTTTCCTGCACGACAAGGCAAAGGAGCTGGCCAGCCGGTCGTCGTCGTTCTTCGATTTCGACTTCGTCGTGTTCATGGACGCGCACGGTCGGCTGCTTGCTTATTCAGGACACGGCCCGTTCGTCGAAAGCAAGAAGGGGCCGGTCTCTACGCCTCTGAAAAGCACGGATGTCCTCAAGATCATCGGTTCAGACGTTGTGTCCGACGTCGTCAACGGGCGTCCCATCGCCGCCAACCCGCAAAGGATCAGCGCGACGTCGATGGCGGTGACGGCAGCGGCCGAGGTCCTGAGCACTCAGGCTCCTCACCCGCGCATAGGGATCCTTGCTACCGGGCGCTACATCGATGCTCTAACGGCGGAAGACATCTCGGCCAATATCGGCTCGACCAAAGCGAGTCTGCTGATCGATCGCAGTGTGGTGGCAACGGAGCTGCCGTCCGGCGTGACTTCCAAGGCGATCCTCGGTGGGATCCCACGGACCGAATTCGCAACGCAGAAGGCGATCACCCAACAAAGCGACATCGGCGGTCACTCATATTTCACCGCGGCGGGAAACATCAAGAGCTCTTCGGGGGAGCCCGTGGGAACGCTCGTGCTCGCATCGCCGGCCAGCATCGTTGCCAAGACGCGTGAAGGCGTTACTCAGATCCTCTTCATCGTGGCGATGGGTGTCGGAGCGGTCGTGCTGGTCCTCGCGTATTTCTCGGGGCGAAGGATCACCCGGCCGATCCAGGTACTTACCGATACCGCACGAGCCGTCCGTGAGGGTGACCTTTCGGCCCACGCCGATGTGTCCGGCGAGGACGAAGTGGGTCAGCTAGGTGCAACCTTCAATGAGATGACCTCTGCTCTGGCGCGCATGACGGGCGATTTACGTCAGGCCGCTCGTGAGGAGCACGAACTCCGCGCTCGGATCGAAACGATCATCCAATCGATGGCCGACGCGTTGGTCGCCATCGACGACAACAAGAACATCCTTGCGTTCAACCGTGAAGCCGAGATCGTCATCGGGATGCCGTCTGCCGACGCGATCGGGCGGCCGGTAACCGACGTGATCAATGCAGTCGGAGCGCAAGGCGAAAGTGTCCGCCTACCGATCTTCGATCTTTCCGAAGGGTCGGTGGGCGGAATCTTCATCGAGCAAGGTGGCGGGGAGAAGGTTCCCGTCGCCATTACCAGTGCGGTTTTGTACGACGATGTCGGTGAGATCGCCGGCGGCGTGGCCGTTCTTCGTGACATGACGCGCGAGCGCGAGATCGAACGCATGAAGACCGAGTTCCTTTCGAACATCTCACACGAACTACGCACTCCGCTGACACCCATCAAGGGCTACGCCGAGATCTTGAATAGGAAAGAGATCCCCCCAGAGAAGACACGGCAGTTCGCCAAAGGGATCATGGAATCGACCCAAAGGCTCGAAAGGATCGTCGAGCTGCTGGTCGACTTCTCTGCGATGGAGGCAGGACGGATGTCCCCGCGCACGACACCGGTCGACATCGGCGCGCTCGTGGAATCCCTCGCGAACCAAGTGCGCGGACGCGCTCCCAAGCACGAAGTTGTGACGGAGGTCGACGAGAAGCTGCCCCAAGTCATCGGCGATGAACGGCTGCTCAAACGCTCGTTGGAAGAGGTGCTCGACAACGCGGTCAAGTTCTCCCCTCGAGGGGGCCGGATCACGGTCGAGGCGCACGCGGCTTCCGGGAACTGCAAGGCTCGGTCGCGCCCGAAGGCAGTAGAAGTCTCGATCGCCGATCAGGGGATCGGGATCCCGCCCGAAGACCTGCCCAAGATCTTTTCGGATTTCCAGCAGCTCGATGGCTCGGAAACCCGGGCTTACGGCGGGTTGGGTCTGGGCCTGGCTTTCGTGCAGCGCATCGTCGATGTCCACGAGGGCACGGTGAAGGTCGACTCGACGGTCGACGAAGGGACCCGTCTGACGATCTCGATACCGGCTGCTTCGGGGGCTGGTGCACGCAAATAACTAGTCCAAACGGGCCATTCCGTTTACCCCCTTTTCGCCAGATACTGGACGCTACGCATGCGTAAAGGCGGCAGATTGACCGGAAGTTCGGGCATGAAGAAGATCGCTATCCCGATGGTGCTCGCGTTATTCGCTGGCACCGCGTGCTGGCCGTTCTCGAACGGCGACCAGCTCGCGGAGATGACGTTGAAGCGTCTGTCGGGCCACGTCCGCATCCTGCGCGCATCAGACTCGATCTCCGTCACCGACAAGGAACCCCTGCAGTCACACGACGTCGTCGTCACGCTCGGTCATTCGAGCGCTCGGTTGAGGTTGGTCGGGCATCGAACGGTGACGCTCGCGGCCGACAGCCAGGTGCGGATCACGTCGACCCACTCGATCCAGGTTGCAAATACAGGCAGTGTCCTTGCCGACGCTGCCGAGCCCATGCAAGTCTCGTTCTCGGGGATCGAAGCAGACGCGTCGCACGCGCAACTTCGTATCGACCAAGGATCGTCTTCGTCCCGCGCCGCCAGCTACTCGGGTGTGGTCAGGCTGTCCTCACCGGGCCAACCGCGGGTCACGGTTCCGCGCCTCTTCCAGGTTGCATCCGCAGCTAGCGAGCTGCGCACAGCTCAGCCTTATCGGTTGAACGACAACGACCCGTGGGACGCGACTTACCTGAAGGACGTCGTGAGTCTCGATCAGGATCTAACGCCGCTCATCACCGGTCTTCAACGGCAATTGGGCCGTTCCCGTCCGAACCTTGCTTATTTCCAAGCGCTTGCCGGCAACAAAGACGTATCGGCAGTCACTCAGTACCTGCACCGCAAGACTTCTGATCTGTTGACAGCTTTCGAGATCGCGCTGCGCTCCAAGAAGCTGTCCTTCAGATCGGCTCTGCGGAGGGCGTTCCATCTGTTCGACTCCGGAGCCCGATGGGCGGTCGCGGCCGCGATCATGAATGCTCAGTTCCACACCCTTCTGGCATCGCTGCAGGACGTTGTTCTCGGAACCGGCGCGGTTGCCGGAGGCTCTGGTCAGGCCCCGGCGTTCACCGTCGCGGCCGCCAACAGCGCTCGGACGGGAAATACCGGTGGCGGAGCCGGCCCTCCGGCCCCCGGGCCAGGTGGCGGGGGCTCGGGCAATCCCGGGGATGGAAGCGGAACCGGAAACCCTGGAGGTGGCGGCGGTGGCAACCCACGGCCCGAGCCGAGCCCTTCGGAGTGCAACAACGTCGGCTGTCAGGTGCAATCGGTGCTCCCGCCAAGACCCTCACCGACCCCGAGCGGGCTTCTCAACGACGTCCTTTCCAATTAGCCAGAGGGCGTAAGCGACCCGGTACATTGGCCTCGATGGCCGACTCGACTGTGCTCGTCGCCGAAGACGATGACGGCGTTCGAATGACGATCCAGTTCGTGCTCGAAGACGAGGGCTTCAAGCTCTTGATGGCCAAGAACGGTGAGGAGGCACTCGAGCTTGCGCGTGCTCACCAACCCGACGTGATCCTGCTGGATAACCTCATGCCGAAGATGGACGGCAAGGCCGTGTTTGCCGAGCTGCAGGCGGATGAGCGAACATCCTCGATCCCGGTCCTTGTCATGTCGGGCATGTCGTCGGGAGATCCGGGGGAATGGCCCGGGGCTCGCTTCGTTGGAAAGCCTTTCCGTCCTGAAGAACTCGTAGACGAGATAAGGAAGGCTCTCGCCGCCTAGAAGGACCTAGGTTTAGAGCTCCGCACCGTTTACTCTGCGCCCATGCTGGTCGATAGACGCCGGCGGCGTCGCGGGATCCGGATCCTCATCATCGCTGCCGTGATCGCGTTCATCGTCATCCTGGTCAGTCTCGCCCGCTTCTATACGGACGTGCTGTGGTTCCGAGAGGTTGGGTTCACCTCGGTTCTGTGGACCAGCTTGCGCAGCCAATTCGGGGTCGGCCTTGGGGTCGGCGTGCTCACCGCTTTGATCGTGTGGCTGAACCTCGTGCTTGCGGGTCGGATGACACCCGCTTACCGCGTGACTCGGATCGAAGAAGGCCGCCGGATCGATCCGATGGAGCGTTACCGAGAGTTGCTCGGCCCCTATCTGACGTGGATTCGGGTTGCGGCAGCTCTGTTCATCGGGCTCATCGCGGGGGCCGGCGCGACCGGGAAGTGGAAGACGGTCCTGCTGTGGGCCAACCGCGTGAGCTTCGGGGTGAAGGACCCCCAGTTCCATAAAGACGTCGGCTTTTACGTTTTCCAGCTCCCGTTCTTCAACTCGGTCCTGGGTTGGTTGTGGTTCGCGCTGATCGCGGCCGTGCTGGTGTCGCTTGCGGCGCATTACTTCCACGGCGCCATCGCGCCCGAGCGTGGGATCAGAGGCGTTGCCCCCGCAGTCTTGGGGCACATCTCGGTTCTGCTGGGTCTGCTGGCCTTGGTGAAAGCCGTTCAGTACTGGTTGGGTCGTTACTCATCGAACTTCTCGTCGCGCGGAGTGGTCGACGGCGCGAGCTATACGGATGTCCACGCTCACTTGCCGGCTTTGACTTTGCTCGCGGCGATATCGGTCGTCTCGGCTGGGCTATTCATCGCAAACATCCGCTTCCGGCGGCTGGCCCTTCCGGTAACTGCGGTTGGTATCTGGGTTTTGATGTCGGTTCTCGCCGGCGCGCTGTTTCCATTGCTTGTGCAGAACTTCTCGGTGCGACCGCAGGAATCGCAGAGAGAGCGGCCTTACATCGAGCGGAACCTCGAAGCCACGAGGGCCGGGTTCGATCTAACCGACGTCCATTCGCAGACGTTCGATGCCGGCACCGATCTGACGTCCGCCGACGTTCAAAGTAATGCCTCTCTTCTGAGCAACGTCCGGCTGTGGGATCCGAACGTCGAGCAGCAGTCGCTCGCTCAGTTGCAATCGCTTCGCACCTACTACTTGTTCAAAGACGTGGACGTCGACCGCTATCAAGTGGATGGTCAAACGCGGCAGGTACTCGTGTCGGGCCGCGAGATCGCCCCCGACGACTTGCAACCCAGATCGAAGACGTGGGCCAACCTCCACCTTGCCTACACCCACGGTTACGGGATCGTCGCGAGCCTGGCGAATGGCTCGACTAAGGAAGGGCAGCCTTCGTTCCTGGTTAGCGACGTCCCCGGCAACGTTGCGGCCGGGGCGGACGCGCTCAACCCGACGCAGCCGCGCATCTATTACGGCGAGTCTTTCAAGCCCAGCGAGTACTCGGTCGTGGATTCCAAGCAGGATGAGATCGACTTCCCGACCAATACGGGTGTGGAACACACCAACTACACCGGCACGGGAGGCATCCCCGTCGGGAGCTTCCTACGGCGAGTGATGTTTGCGATACGAGAGGGCGACCCCAACCTCGTTCTGTCGAGCCTTATCGACTCCCAGTCCCGGATCATGATCTACAAGAACGTGCGCGATCGGGTCTTGCGGGCCGCGCCGTTCCTCTCTTTGGACAACGATCCGTACATGGCCGTTGTCGGAGGACGGCTCGACTGGATTCTGGACGCGTACACGTCCACCCCCTATTACCCGTACTCGCAGAGGTTCGACACCTCGTCGCTTGTCACTTCCCAACAGTCGGGCTCTTTGCGTGGACGCGTGAACTACATACGCAACTCGGTGAAGGTGGTCGTCGACGCGTACACGGGTTCGATGAAGTTCTACGTCGTGGACCCAACTGATCCCCTGATCCAGGCATGGAAGAAAGTCTTCCCGGCGTTATTCACGGCCGGTGAGCCGTCCGCGGATCTGCAAGCGCACTTCCGCTACCCGGAAGACCTGTTCGATGTTCAGTCCGAGGTCTACTCGACGTACCACATGACGGACCCTGCAGCCTTCTATCAAAAGGAAGACGCGTGGTCGGTGGCGTCAAACCCCCTATCCGGGTCCTCGTTCGCGGTGGATCCCGCTCAGGAGCCTGTAGAGCTTCCGGCGACGTATCTGCTGATCAACCTTCCGGGTCAGTCGCAACAATTCTTGTTGACCCGCGCTTTCACCCCGCGAGGTCGAGACAACATGGTGTCGTACCTCACGGCGGGTTCTGACCCAGGTACGTATGGAGATCTAAATGTGCTCGACTTCCCGCGTTCGCGCGTGATCTTCTCGCCGCTGCAGATCAATAACCTCATCAAGCAGGATCCACAGATCTCTGCAGAACTGACTCTTCTCGGTCGGGGCGAATCGAACGTCATCTTTGGGTCCCAGATCGTGCTCCCGATCCAAACATCGATCCTGTACATCCAACCGCTTTTCGTTACTGCATCAAACGTGGGGAACCCGGAGCTCAAACGTGTCGTAGTGGTATTCGGTCAAGACACGGTGATGGGGAACACGTTCCAGGATGCAATCAGCCAGTTGTTCGGCACGCAGGAGCCGACGAACAACCATCCCGGTGGCAAACCGTCTAAAGGCGGCAAGGGCGGTGGAGGCGGGACGACAAGCGCTCAATTGCAGCAGTTGCTTACTCGAGCCGGAAGGCTCTACAACCAGGCGCAGGACGCGCTTTCAAAGGGCGACTTCGCGGAGTACGGACGTTTGATCAAGGAGTTGGGTCGGGTACTGGAACGAGCTCAGAGGCTTTCGGGCCAGACCCCCGCCCCTTCGACCTCGCCTTCGTCTGCCGCCTCGCCTTCTGCATCACCCACGGGCTAGCTCTTTCCTTTCGCCTTTATCCGGCCCTGAGCGGGACGGGTGCACAAGAAGATGCTCGTCGCTTTCTTTCCGTCTCGGACGACGTTTTTCGGTCCTTCAGTCGGAAAGAAGGGAGCCGGCAGCCGGATCGCTCCCAATTGATAAAGTGTTTGGGCAGGGTGGAGCAGTCTGGTAGCTCGCCGGGCTCATAACCCGGAGGTCGCGGGTTCAAATCCCGCCCCTGCAACCACAAAGACCCTGGTAACAGGGTCTTTACTTTTTTCGGCACTAGCGTTTGACCGGCGGTTTGCTAACGATTTGCTAACGGCGGAAAACATGATTTCGTGGAGCCATGTCTGAAAAGGGTCCGCTGGTGGTCGACGTAGTGCCCGAGTTAGCCGATGAGCTGGAGCGCGAGCTGCGTGCTTCAGGAGACCCCGACCTGGCCGATCAAGTGGCGGGCCTCCGGATGGTCAAGTCCTGTGGCTGCGGGGACGACT
>JBHELU010000243.1:0-3645 GCA_046262955.1 Actinomycetota bacterium
GTCTGCGAGGTGCTCCGGCGTCCCCGCGCCTCCCGACGCGATCACCGGGATCCCGACGACATCCACGACAGCGGCGGTGAGATCGTTGGCGAACCCGTCCGTCGTTCCGTCCCGGTCCATCGAGGTGAGCAGGATCTCCCCAGCGCCTGCCTGCTCGGCCCTCTCGGCCCAGCCGACGGCGTCCACGCCCGTCGCTTTGCGCCCGCCTTCGACGAAGACTTCCCAACCTTTGGAATCAACACGCGCTCTGGCATCGATCGCGACGACTATCGCCTGCGCACCGAACTCGTCGGAACTCCGCGTTACTAGTTCAGGGTCCTCGATGGCTGCCGTGTTGATCGCAACCTTGTCGGCACCCGCGCGCAACAGCTTGCGAACGTCGGAAACCGATCTGACACCGCCCCCGACCGTCAGAGGAACGAAGACCGATTCGGCAGTTCGAGCCGCGACGTCATAGATGTGCTCGCGTCCCTGTGCCGATGCAGTGATGTCCAGAAAGACGATCTCGTCCGCGCCCTGTCCGTCGTAGACGGCTGCAAGCTCGACCGGGTCACCTGCATCTCGGATGTCGACGAATCGAACGCCCTTGACCACCCGGCCCCCGTCCACGTCGAGGCAAGCGATGACTCTCTTGGCAAGCAACGGGAACTCGATGCCTACGCGATGCCGTCGGACTCGAGGACGTCCTCGCTCGGTTCCACGGAAGCTTCGTCTGCGGCCAGAGTGGCTTCCCCGACGGTGAACTTGTGCTCGTACAGAGCGCGGCCGACGATCACTCCGGTCACTCCTCGGCTACGCAATCGAGCGATCGTGCGCAGATCCTGAAGCGACGCCACGCCACCTGATGCGATCACAGGAGTCTTCGTATGAGACGTCAAACGGAGTAGGCCCTCTTTGTCGGGACCCGACATCGTTCCGTCACGGGTCACATCGGTGTACACGAAGCGATCAACCCCAGCCTCGTCGAAGATCCGCACTGCGTCCAGAACCGGCATCCCCGTGCCCACCGTCCAGCCGTGCGAAGCGAGCTCGCCGGACCTGGCATCCAGGGACACGGCGATGCGTTCTCCGTACCGCGCGCAAGTAGCCCGTGCCGCGTCTGGATCCTCTAAGGCAAAGGTGCCGAGCACGACGCGGTTGGCTCCCGCAGCGAGCATCTCTTCGACGTCGTCCGCGGTCCGGATGCCGCCGCCGGCTTGCACGGGGCATGCCGCGCGTCGAACGACTTCGAGCACGAGCTCGCGATTGGCCGGAACTCCGGTGCGCGCTCCGTCCAGGTCGACGATATGAAGCCACCGGGCCCCCGCGCGCGCCAGACCCAGTGCGACTTTGACGGGGTCGTCGGAGTAAACGGTCTCCGATCCGAAACGGCCCTGCAGCAAACGCACACAACGACCGTCCGAGATATCTACCGCAGGGAAAACGGTGAAGCTCACGCACTCTCCCGATCGATGGATCCGCCGCCCACGCTATCGACCTTTGAAGTCGGCGCCACGCCGCGCTCCGCTAGCGCCTCCGGCGCCTGAAGCCACGTCTCCAACAACGAAAGACCGGCCCGACCGCTCTTCTCAGGGTGGAACTGGACGCCGAGGATAGGCCCCGTGGCAACCATCGCGGCGAAGTCGGCTCCGTGGTCTGTCCAACCGGCAACTATCGAAAGGTCCTTCGGCACCACCACGTACGAATGGTCGAAGTAGTAATAGGTATCGCCCACTGTGTTCCATCCGATGTGTGGGACGACGACTGAAGAAGGAAGCCTGACCACATCGCCCTCGAGGACTCCCAGGCCGGCCACTCTGCCCCCCTCCGCGCTTTGCTCGAAAAGAACCTGCAAGCCGAGGCAGATCCCCAGATAGGGGCGGTCTTCGGCGATCCAGTTCCTGATGAAATGGTCGAGACCGTTCTCGGCCAGGCCGTCAACGCAGCGTCCAAAGATCCCCTGACCGGGAACGCACAGGGCATCTTGTCGGGCCAGAGCCGAACGATCCGCCGTCACCACCACTTCGGCTCCCACGGCTTCGAGCGCTTTGGCAACCGAACGAAGGTTTCCCATCCCGTGGTCGACGACGCCCACTCTCACAGCGTTCCCTTCGTCGAAGGGATCGAGTCCCCATCGATGGAAACCGCGTCCCTCAGAGCGCGGGCGAGTCCTTTGAATATGGCCTCGACCGCGTGGTGCGAGTTCTTCGAATAGAGGAGCCGCACGTGCAGCGTTAAACCGGCCGTCCGGCAGAGGGCTTGAAAGAATTCTTCGGTGAGGCTCACGTCGTATTGCCCGATGAGCTCGGCGCCGATGTCCGCGTCGTAGACGAGCAGGGGGCGGCCCGAGATATCCAGGGCTACTTGTGCCAGCGATTCCTCCATTGGAACCAGCGCATCCCCATACCTTCTGATCCCACGTTTGTCTCCCAACGCCTCGGTCAGCGCGCTTCCGAACGCGATGCCGCAGTCCTCGACGGTGTGATGTGCGTCCACCTCTAGATCGCCGACCGCGCGGATGCGCAGCCCGATACGGGCGTGAGTGCCCACCTGAGTCAGCATGTGATCGAAGAACGGGATGCCCGTGGAGCACTCGACGGGACCGCCATTCAGATCGACGTCGACCTCGATCTGCGTCTCGGTCGTCGAACGCGACACGGCCCCCCGGCGCTCACCCATCTACGCGAGTTCCCTCATCGCGGCGATGAAGGCATCGGTTTCCTGCGGCAAGCCGGCAGTGACACGAAGGCAATGCTCAAGACGATGAGCACCCTTGTACGAGCGCACGAGGATGCCGCGGCTCAGCAACTCCTTCCACAATTCGCTGGGATCCTCGACCTCGAACAGAACGAAGTTGGCTTTGGACGGATACGTCTTGAAGCCGAGGGCTTGGAGCTCGACCGCGATCCGGTCGCGCTCCGCACTGATCGCTTTGACGAACCGAAGCGTCTCTCCCGCGTGCCGCAACGCCGCGCGGCCAACCACCTGAGTTGGGGCACTCAGGTGGTACGGAAGCCTGACTCGGACTAGGTCGGCGATCACCTCTTCCTGCGCCATCAGGTATCCGATCCTCACCCCCGCAAGTCGCCACGCTTTCGAGAACGTCTTCGTGATAACGAGGTTCGGATGGTCTTTGATCAGTGATCTTTGGCCCGATTCCTCGCCCGCGAACTCCCCGTAAGCCTCATCCACGACGACTAAGCCGGGAGCTTCCTCGAGCACGATTCGCAGCGCACTCGAAGAGGTGATGTCTCCCGTTGGGTTATTTGGTGAGCACACGATGACGATGTCTGGCTGCTCTCCCCGGATCGCACTTACCGCTGCGTCCACGTCGAAGGCGAGCTCGTCGCCCCGGTCTGCCTGCACGGTGCGGGTCCCGGCGATGCTCGGAATCAACGAATGCAATGAGTAAGTGGGTTCGAACGTCATCGAAGTGCGGTCCGGCCCCCCGAATGCGAGGAAGAGGTGCATCAACACCTCGTTCGACCCGTTCGCTATCCACAGGCCCGCGCGGGGCCACTCGAGATGTTGCGCGAGGAGGTCGTAAAGAGCGCTCGCGTCGCGATCCGGATACCTATTAAGAGCAACTTCGCGCATCTCGTCGACGATCTCGTCGACCATCGGTTCCGGCGGCGGGTAGGGAGACTCGTTCGTGTTCATCCGGAA
>JBHELU010000244.1:0-4944 GCA_046262955.1 Actinomycetota bacterium
GCCTTAGATGGGTCGCCCTCGAGGCCCGGATAGCAGACGTCGGAGACCTTGGGATGAGCACTTAGCGCCTCCGCGACCGCGAGCGCCGATCGTGACGACCGCTCCACGCGCAGTGGAAGCGTTGCGATCCCTCGCAGTGCCAGCCATGCATTGAACGGAGAGAGCGTCGGTCCCAACTCGCGAGCAAGGTCTGCGATCACCTCGATCATCTCTGTGCTCGCGCATACGACACCACCCATCAGATCGTGGTGACCGCCCAGGAACTTCGTCGCGGAATGCACGCTCACCGACGCGCCGAGCTCCAACGGCCGGCACAAGACCGGGCTGGCGAACGTGTTGTCGACAACCAGGGGGACGTCTGCCGCCTGCGCAAGCTCTGCGAGTCGCGGGATGTCCGCCGCGACGATCCGAGGGTTCCCGATCGTCTCGCAGTAGAGGAGCTTCGCTCCGTCCAACGATTTCTCGATTGCGTCGTAGTCGTCGACGTCGACAAGGGTGGTTTCGATCCCGAAGCGGGGGAGCAACGTTTGCGTTAGCGCGTGCGTCCCGCCGTAAAGCTGCCGTGCGACGATCGCCGTGTCGCCTTGCGAACAGAGTGCGAGATAGATCGAAGAGATCGCGGCCATCCCGCTGGCGAAAGCTTCGGCTGCTTCGGCTCCCTCGAGATCCGCAACCGAGCTCTCGAACGCATCGATCGTCGGATTGGCCCAGCGCGTGTACACGTAGCCGGCCCCGACTTTCGCCTGTGACGCTTCGGCGAACGACTCGGAGTCCGAGAACCCATAGGTCGACGACGGATCGAGGACGGGCGCGACCGGGACACCGGGTTGAGCGGTGGCCGCGGGCGGATGAACCGCGCGGGTTGCTAGTGAGCGGAAGCGGGAACTGCTCAGAGGTACGCCTAGAGGTGCACCACTGGGCACGTGAGGGTGCGAGTGATGCCTTCGACCGCTTGGATGCGGGCGACGACGAGCTTGCCCAAGTCGTCCACATTCGACGCACTGGCGCGAACGATCACGTCGTAGGGGCCGGTTACGTCTTCGGCGGCGTCAACACCGTCGATGCCGCGCACCTCTTGTGCCACCTGCGCAGCTTTGCCTACTTCGGTCTGGATCAATATGTAGGCCTGAACGTCAGCCACACTTCCTCCTCGTTTTAAGCGATCATCTCTTCGTGGCGGCGGAGTTTAGCAGGGGGTTTCCGAGGCAAAAGGGTAGGCTCAACCTCCTTCTTTCTGCCAAACCCATGAGGGGTGAACTGAATGTCCGACAAGTTGGCCGGCGTGCAGCGGCCCGGCCGCGTGTTCCTAAATCCAAGCGTCCCCGAGTTGATCGAACAAGCGGTAACGCGTGGCGAGGCGACCCTTGCGGCCACGGGTGCTCTGGTCGCAGAGACGGGGGAGCGCACCGGGAGGTCTCCCAACGACCGGTTCGTGGTCAAGGACGGGCGCTCGGCCGAGCTGATCGACTGGGGTCAGGGCAACCTTCCCGTCGAGCCCGCCGTCTTCGATGCCCTGGCAACCCGGATAAGGGACCATCTAGAAGGTAAGGATCTCTTCATCACCGACGGCTTCGTGGGAGCCGACCCCGCCCACCAGATCAAATTGCGGGTCGTCTCGGAGCTCGCATGGCACGCGCTGTTTGCACGCCAGCTGTTCCGTCGTCCCAGTCGAGAGGCGATGCAGGACTGGAACCCTCAATTCACCGTTTTGAGCGCTCCCACGTTCAAGGCCGATCCCGACCGCGATGGATGCAACTCTGATGTATTCGTCGGACTCGATTTCGAGCGGCAGCAAGTGCTCATCTGCGGAACGCACTACGCGGGGGAGATCAAGAAGTCGATATTCACGTCGGGCAACTACCTATTGCCCCAGGACGGAGTGCTCGGCATGCACTGCTCGGCCAACATCGGTCCAGAAGACGATGTCGCGTTATTCTTCGGACTGTCCGGAACAGGCAAGACCACATTGTCGGCGGACCCAAGACGGCGCTTGATCGGCGATGACGAGCACGGCTGGTCGGACGGGGGCGTCTTCAATTTCGAGGGCGGTTGCTACGCGAAATGCATCAACCTGTCGCGCGAAACCGAACCTCAGATCTGGGATGCCATCAGGTTCGGGTCCGTGGTCGAGAACGTGGTTGTCGATCCCATCACCCGCGAAGCGGATTACTCCGACGCGAGCTTGACCCAGAACACACGCGTCGCCTATCCGCTCGAATACATCGACAACTTCGTCCCTGAGGGCCGCGGGGGCCACGCAGAAACGATCATCTTTTTGACCGCCGACGCGTTCGGGGTGCTCCCGCCGATCGCTCGCCTGTCGCAAGAGAGCGCGCTCTACCACTTCCTATCTGGGTTCACCGCAAAGCTCGCGGGAACCGAGGCTGGCTTGGGTAGCGAGCCGCAGGCGACGTTCTCGACGTGTTTCGGTGCTCCCTTCCTGCCACTGCCACCGAACACGTACTCGCGCATGCTCGGCGAGCGGATCGCCAAGCACGGCGCCCGGGTGTTCTTGCTGAATACCGGTTGGACGGGCGGCCCGTTTGGAGTCGGTCGCCGTATGGATCTCGGCGCGACTCGAGCGATGGTCGAAGCGGTGACGTCGGGCGCGCTCGACGACGTTCCGACGACCAATCACCCCATCTTCAATCTCGAGGTTCCCAAGTCGATACCGGGTGTTCCGGACAAGCTTCTCGATCCGAAATCGACGTGGGCAGACCCCAACGAATACGAAGAGAGAGCACTCGAGCTGGCGCGTATGTTTGTGAAGAACTTCGAACGGTTCGCGGATTCGGTGCCTGCCGAAGTCATCGCCGCCGGGCCGCGCGCCGACTGATCGTCTCAGGGACCGTGTCCTCCGGCGACCAGCCGGTCTCGAGCATCGGCGAGTCGGGATTGCTCGCACGGTTTGCAACGAAGCTCCCATCCGCACCAGAGGGTCAGACGTGGAGCGGGGACGACGCAGCGGTCATCGAAGTTGCCGGAGCCACTTGTCTGCTCACGACCGACGCGATCGTCGAGTTCGTCGACTTCGACCTCGCTTACGCGTCGGGCGCAGATGTCGGATGGAAAGCGGTGGCGATAAACGTCTCGGACATCGCCGCGATGGGCGGCCGGCCGGCCTCTGCTGTCGCCACACTTGCGTTGCGGCCCGATCATTCGGTGGAGCTCGTCGACGATGTTCTGGCCGGTTTGTTGGACGCCTCCGAGAACTACGACATCGCGATAGTGGGGGGCGACGTAACCGAAGCCGCGGAGCTGGCGCTTTCAGTGACGATGCTGGGTGAGGTGGGTGAGGCAGAGCCGGTACTTCGCTCGGGAGCCAAGCCCGGTGACGCGCTGTGCGTGACGGGTCGATTAGGCGGCGCGAGAACCGGTCACCTCGTCTTGTCCGGAAAGATGGATGCCGATCGAGCCGATCCCGCGATCAGGGGGTGCATCGAAAGACAGTTACGACCGATCCCGAGAGCGAAAGAGGGCCTCGTATTGGGGAGGTTCGCCACGGCGATGATCGACCTTTCGGATGGCCTGGCCATCGATCTGCGAAGACTGCTCGACGCTAGCGGCGTTGGGTGCGAGGTAGACCCAGCCGCGATACCGGTCGATCCGGGGATCACAGGGGCGGGCCTCGATCCGCTGGATACGGCGATCGTCGGAGGTGAGGACTTCGAGTTGCTGTGCTCGATCCCAGCAGCCTCGGTCGACGCAGCAACCGCCGGAGTCGCTGAATGTGGAACGACGCTGTCACGCGTCGGGACGATCACCTCGCAAGGAGCCACTATCGGCTCGCGGTCGCTCGACGAGTGGATAGGGGAATCGTGGGACCACCTGCGACCCCGGTAACCGGGCTGCCGCGCGCTCTCACCATCGCGGGATCGGACTCGGGCGGCGGTGCCGGCATCCAGGCCGATCTGAAGGTGTTCTTTGCACTGGGCTGCCATGGCATGAGCGCGATCACTGCGCTCACGGCTCAGAACACGACCGCGGTGACGGGTGTATCCGCGGTCGATCCCGACTTCGTGTCGCTGCAGATCGAGACGGTGGTATCCGACATCGGCGTCGACGCGGCCAAGACCGGGATGCTGTCGTCGGTCCCCATCGTCCAGGCGGCGGCGCGGGCCATCGACGAGAACAAGATCGACAAGCTGGTCGTGGATCCCGTGTTCGTCTCCAAGCACCGCGACCGGTTGTTAGATCCCGACGCGATCGGTGCGCTGAAGAACGACCTGTTCCCACTCGCAACGTTGATCACGCCGAACCTCTTCGAAGCAGGCGGACTCTTGGATCGCGAGGTCGCGACCCTCGATGAGATGGAAGACGCTGCTCGCGATCTGCGCGACTTCGGCCCCCAAGCCGTTCTGGTGAAGGGTGGACATCACGTGTCCCAGGACGAAGCCGTCGACGTCTTCTATGACGGTTCAGAGATCGTGCATCTGCGCGGCCCCCGCTACGACACCGAAGACACACACGGAACTGGTTGTGCGTTATCGGCAGCGATCACCGCTCGGCTCGCGCACGGAGACGATCTGCCCGACGCGGTGGCCTTCGCCAAACGATTCATCGATGGCGCGATCAAGAGCTCGTTGCGGATCGGTAAAGGGTTCGGGCCCGTGAACCCGGGATGGGACCTCTTTCACTAATTAAGCCGCGAGCGATCAGGCTCCCGCGCGCTCGGCCTCGAGTGCGCTCCTGTCGAATTTCTCTGTGCGCGCCCGAAGATCGAAGTAGCCGATGAGCTGACACGCCGCGATGAACGGGAGCGTGATGCTCGCGCCGACGAGCTCTGCACCCGCAACCGCGATGCGTGACATCACCGAATCGACTCCGCCGAATCCAGAGACCACCAGGCCGATCATCAAGAAATCGAGAAGCCCGACACCCATCGCGACCGTCAACAAGTACAGCGGGGTTCTGCTCCACTGGCCCCGCATCAGTTCCTTGGTG
>JBHELU010000245.1:0-4242 GCA_046262955.1 Actinomycetota bacterium
GACCTGGATCGCGAGCGCGTTTCGTTATCGCTCAAGGCCACGCAGGAAGACCCATGGCGACAGTTCGCACGCCAGCACGAGATCAACGATGTGATCGAGGGACGCGTCACCAAGCTCGTTCCCTTCGGTGCATTCGTCGAGGTCGACGACGCGATCGAAGGCCTCGTGCACATCTCCGAGCTTGCCGAGCACCACGTCGAGCGAGCCGAAGAAGAGGTGTCGGTCCACGACAAGGTCGAGGTCAGGATCATCGACATCGATCTGGATCGGCGCAGGATCAGCTTGTCCCGCAAGCAGGCACTGCGTCCGACATCGGGCGCGATACCCGAGGCAGAAGGTGGCGGCGTGCGTGAGTCGGCACCGCCGCGCGACGAAGTCGCTTACGGAACCGACGACGCGGCACAAGAAGACGCGGCACAAGAAGCCGAGATCGAGGTCGAGGCGCGCGAGGCATCCGAGGACGCCGGAGTGCCCACCGAAGACACGATCGTTCGTCCGGAATCTTCAGCCGAGCTCGAGTCGGCCGCAGAAGAAGCGGGGGACCTGATAGGCACTTCGTCTGCTCCCGAGTCGGCGACCGATGCGTGGGAGGCTGGAGACGCGGCCCCCGCAGAGGAGCAAGAAGAGGCCGAGCTCACCGCTCAGATGTACGAAGACACTCCGCCGGAAGGTCACGAAGGCCTCACCGCGTCGGAGGACGACAAGCCCAACATGAACGTCAGACTCAATCAGGAAGAGCCCGAGGAAGGCGCGGGCCCGGGCGACGCTATCGAAGAGCTCGACAGCGAGGAGCTCCGGGTGGTTCCCGAAGACAAAGCGGAGTTCGAAGGCGGCGAGCAGCTGGCCCCCGAAGATGTGGATCCCAACGACGACTCGCTCGAGTCGATCGTCGAGGATCTGAAGCGCGAACGAGGACAATCTCGACCCCCAACCGGCTAAGAGCTGACCGGTGCTCGTAGTAGGCCTGACCGGGGGCATCGGTGCCGGCAAGTCCACCTTTGCTTCCTTCTTGATGGAGCAAGGTGCCCACGTCATCGACGCGGATCAACTCGGGCGCGATGCATTGAGGCCGGGAGAGCCCGCGTGGCATTCCGCCGTTAGCTCGTTCGGTGATGAGATCCTGTCGGCCGGATCGATGGAGATCGATCGCAAGCGACTGGCGGCGTTGGTTTTCGGTAGCCCCGACAACCTGGCGACGCTCAACGCGATCGTGCATCCGCGCATCCTGTCGGCTATCGCCGACGATCTAGACGCGTTGCGGGACACGGATGCGATCGTGATCCTGGATGCGGCTTTGATCGTCGAAGTCGGTTTGCTCGATTCCCTCGACGCGCTGATCGCAGTTGTTGCCGATCCCAATCTGCGGACCGACCGCCTCAGGCGCGAACGTGGCATGTCGACCTCCGACATCGAAGGCCGGATGGGGGCCCAGGTGGACGAGAGCGAGTTGATCGAAAGGGCCGACATCGTGGTTCGGAACGAAGGGGACGTGGCTCAGCTTGCCAGCGATGCAGAGCGTGTCTGGGGACAGTTGGTCGAGCGCGCGGAGGGCAAGTCGTGATCGAAGTCGTCTTCTTCGATGCCGGGGGCACCATCCTCGATGCCCACCCTTCCTTCCCCGGGCTGTTCGCCAGGGTGTGCCGGGACGAGGGATACGACGTCTCGGACGAGGATATCGCCTCAGTGCAGGGGCGCATCGCGCCTCACTTGATGGATCTGGAACCACAGGATGGGGGGCCCTCGTACGCGGGATCGAGCATGTCTTCCGAGAAAGCTCGGGCGTTCTGGTCCCATTTCTACGAGCGGGTTCTGAACGAGCTCGACCTGCCGCTCGAGCTGGTGCCGAAGTTGTTTGACACCTTCACCGATCCAGCCTCGTACAAACTCTTCGACGACGTCCGTCCGTGCATCGACAAGCTGCGTGCAGACGGCTTCGGGATCGGTCTCATTTCGAATTTCGAATCTTGGTTAGAAGAGATGCTCGTCGAGCTCGAGATAGGTGACACGTTTGATGTCGCGATCATCTCGGGCCAGGAAGGCGTGGAGAAACCCGACGTCGGGATCTACGAGATCGCTCTGGCTAAGGCGGGGGTTGCGCCCGATTCTGCCGTTCACGTGGGCGATTCGCCCACCTACGACGCCGAACCGGCGAGCCGGGTAGGGATACAAGCAGTTCTGATCGACCGGGCGGGGCTGTATCCGGAGGCCGCCTGGCCGACACTGCCCTCATTAGAGGGATTGCCGGACCTTGTATCGAAGATGTAGAGATGGTTGAGCCCATGCCAGGTACTCCGATCGATCCCGATCCCGCCGAACTGCGCGCCCTGTATCAGATAGCGACGGTTAGCTCCACGCACGGAGATGTGAATCACGCCATCTCCGAGATCGCACGAGCGATCGTCGAAGCGTTGCCCGCGCGACGGGCTTTCATCTTTCTCTATTCGGAACAAGACGACGATCTCGTAGTCCACAGTCTGGACCAGCGCAGACGGGGCCGGGTCGCTCTGGCAGAGCCCAGCTCGATCGCGCGGATCTTTCACTCGGGCAGGGGAGAGATCATCAACGATCTCAATACCGATCCAGACTCAACGCCGACGGTAAATGCCCTGCTTGGCTCTCGGCAGCTGGTCGCCGCTCCACTCGAAACCGCGGGGCAGAAGATGGGCGTCATCGCCGCGGTCGATGCGGAACGTGGGGCGTTCACGGAATCGGACCTGCGTCTCTTATCGGCGCTTTCAGACCGGGCGGCGCATACAGTCGAGAGCGCGCTCCTCGTCGACACGTTGCAGCATCAGGTTCAAGAGCTGGAGGGACTGCACCGGCTTACACGTCTGCTCACTTCGTGGGAGACCACCGATCACGTCGTGGGCGAAGCCGTGCGGATCGTTGCCGACCTTCTAGCGTGTGAACAGATCGCGATTCTTCATCACGACGAAGAGTCCGGCGACCTGTTGATGCACGCCCACGATGGATTGACCCCTTCGATCGAAGAACCAGATCTCCGGATCGGACTTAGGCATCCTTCTCTGGTGGCAACCGTGTTCCGTACCAACACGCCCCTGTACAGCAACGAAGCAAAATCTGATGAGTGGGTGAGCCCCGAGCTTGCAGAGGCTCTAGGCGCTGAGTCGATGTTGGTCGTCCCATTGTCGACGGGGCCGAAGCCGTCGGGGGTGCTGGTCGCCGTCAACGGAAAGAAGGGCCCATTCGACGATGACGACGTTCGTTTTGCGATGTTGCTGGGGGGCCGCGTTGCCAGCGTCTTGGACTCGAGCCGAGCTCGCGAGCGCGAGCGCAATCTGGTCGCCCAGCTCAGGGAAGCGGACCGAACGAAATCCGAATTCGTCTCGATGCTTGCTCACGAGCTCAGCGGACCCATGACGACCATCATCGGGTTCAGCCAAAGCTTGAGAGACGGATGGCAGCGCATTGCCGACGAGCGGCGGACGGACATCCTCACCATCATGAACAAAGAGGTCGAGCGGCTCGCCCGCTTGGTGAACGATCTGCTCGATGTCGCTCGCATGGAGGCAGGAACACTTCGCTATGACCTCGAGCCCATGTCGATCCCCGAGCTGGTTTCGAGCGTGCTCGAGGTGCACTCATCTCTTCGGACGGACCACATGATCCAGGCCGACATCCCCGAAGATCTGCCGGCCGTGCGAGGGGACAAGGACCGTCTGCGCCAGGTCGTCATCAACCTTCTGACGAATGCCACGCGCTACTCCCCTTCGGGGACCACCGTCACTATCTCTGCCCGGTATGTCCCCGACGACGATGTCGTCGTCGTCGGCGTGGCCGATCAGGGCATCGGGATCAAAGAAGACGACCGCGAGCGGATCTTCGGCAAGTTCGCGATGCTCCCAAGACCGAGTTGGGTAAAGAAGGGGACCGGCCTCGGCTTGTTCATCACCAAAGGGATCATCGACGCACACGGTGGCGAGCTGTGGGTCGACTCGGAGGCCGGCCAAGGGTCCACTTTCAACTTCTCTGTAGCCGTCGCTCGCTAAGGCAGCCACCGCTTGTTAGCGGGAAGTCCCCTTACCGACACCTAAACTTGGTGCATGCCTCCGTTCAAGGTGATCTCGGATTTCTCGCCCGCCGGTGACCAGCCGAGCGCCATCCGTGGGATCGCCGAGAACGTCCAGAACGGCGATCGGTTCACCACTCTCCTAGGCGCGACCGGCACAGGTAAGACGGCTACCGACGCCTGGTCTCTCGAGCAGATCCAGAGGCCCACGC
>JBHELU010000246.1:0-5112 GCA_046262955.1 Actinomycetota bacterium
GACTACACGCGCATCAAGCACGTGATGTCGAACATCGACTTCTAGAAGCTACGGGCTAGGAGAGCTCGTTTCCGGGGGTGATTCCGGCGTCGGCGACGTCTTTGGTGTCGAAGAATCTGACGGAGCCGGAGTTTCAGAAGAGGAGCCACTCCCCTGCCCTCCGGAATAATCGGATGGATCGCTCGGGCACGCCTCGGGTGAGGCCGCTGGAGATTCCGTCGGCGTCACGCACGGAGAAGAGCCCTGGGAAGGCGCCTCGCTAGACATCGAGGGCGATATCGACTCGGACGGAGATGACGATCCGCTGCTCGTGGGCGAGGGGGATGGTGGCCCTTGTCCGCCCGTCTTGTCGAATTTGAAGTCCGCATAAGGGCTGGCTTGGTACTTGCTGCCCGAGTGCACTAGCTCGGTATCGACCACCGACCACATCTGATGCACGAGTGGATCAACCGCGGCCTGCAACGCGCTCGGGTCGTCCGTGATCGATGCGGCTTGATCGTCGATCTGCTGCCTCAGGTCGGAGAGCTGTTGGTTACCGTCCGAACTGAAGTGCACGTTGCCGTCGGTGCTGATCGCGTATTGATACGCCAGACCGGCGCTCGTGCAGAAGTTGCACTGCTGGTTCACGCCAAAGGCAAAGTTCTGCGGAGCCACCGTCGTGACCGTGTTGCTCTGGACCAGCACAACCTGCACCGCGATCGCGGTGGCATTGCAGTGCGTGCAGCCACTCGATTCGGCATAAGCAGCGTTCTGGTTGTCGACCGTGTCTCCTTGCAGGTGGACGATGCTGAAGCCGACTTTGTGCTCGCTCTTGTAGTCGTGTGTGTTGATCTCGGCGATCCCTAGGTTTCCGGAGTTGCCGCCCGTTACGGCGACCGCAACGCCCGCGGCGGTAAGGGCGGCCGCCACCACGGTCGCCACAAGAACCATTCGCGACGGTCTTGGAACCCTCAAACTGCTCCTCCGTTTGTGGTCACACTTCGTCGATGCGCGCTAGCTACCCGTAATCTGGCGCACAAAAACGCCGCGCTTGCGCGTCCAACCGTCTATACGAACTCGCGCTGGTTGCGTTATGTAGTCACATCAGTTGACAGCCGCACGCAGCGCAAGTCACGTGATACACGGCCCGCCTCCGTCTGCTTGCTCGCCTAACGCGATGAATTCATCCGATTCGTTTCCGTTTACAGGGGAACTAATAAAGCGAAGAGGGATCAACCAGACACTCGAAGGGAGGTAGAAGCCGTGGCAAACATCGAAAAGCCGGGACTCTCTGCAGAAGAGCTCGACGCGCAGTCCGGCGAAGAGCTCCCCGATAGAGAGGCGATGTCGTTGATCAACGCCAATATCGCAGCACCGATCAATGCCGCAGTCGCAGCGAACGTGCTAAGCGACAACTCGATCGCTTACGCAAACGCCGAGCAAACGGCAACCATCATCCAGAGCAACTAAGGAGGATCGGATGGGCAAGGGACTAACAGACAAGGAACTCGATCAGCAGCAAGCGGAAGAGCTTCCGGATCGCGAAGCCATGTCGCTGATCAACGCCAACATCGCGATCCCGATCAATGCTGCGGTCGCGGCGAACGTCCTGTCGGACAACGCGACGGCCTACGCCGACGCCGCGCAGAGCGGCTCGTTCGTCCAGGGAACCTAGGTCGGTCCCCCGTCTAGGAAGCATCTAGAGCCAAAGGAGGACAACGATGGAGAAAGCACAGGGCTCGATCGAAGTGGGTCTTCCTCTCAAGGAAGCGCACGAGAAGTGGCAAGAGTGGACCGGCGATGGGGCCCCGGAGCCCGGCCCGCCAGCGGGGACGTCAGCCAGGACATCCCGAACAGCGACTTGCCGGGGCTCGATCATGGCGAGAAGGGCACTGCGTACTTCCACGATCTCGGCGATTCGAGCCGGATCACGATGGAGCTTCGCTACAACCCGGACGTCGCGAAGCAAGAGGGCCTTACTCCCGACTGGTTCGGGCATCGCATCAACCAGTACCTCGGGCGGTACCAGAACTTCGCCGAGGGCAAGCGCTAGAACCATGCGTTTCCGCAAGGTGATCAACAAGCCGATCGAGAAAGAGATCGATGGCGTAAGCGTGAAGGGCGGCATAAATGCCGTCATCGCAGCGAACGTGAACGAGGAAGGCTCGTCGGTCACCAGCGTCTCGAGCAAACAGAAGATCGTGCAGAAGTACGGCAAGACAGAAACGTTCGAGCAAACGATCGATGAAGAAGGAGGCGAACGATGACCACACCCAAAGGTCTGAGCTCCGAAGAGCTCGCGCAGCAGTCGGGCGAAACGCTTCCCGATCGCGAGGCCATGTCGCTGATCAACGCGAACCTCGCGGCCCCCGTGAATGCCGCGGTCGCTCTAAATGTGTTGAGCGACAACTCCACGGCGATCGCGAACGCCGAGCAGTCGGCCACGATTACGCAAACGAACTAAGGCAGCACCCATAACCAACGACTCGAAAGAGGCGGCCGTCACGGTCGCCTCTTTTCGATTCCTTTAGGAGATAGCCATCGACGAGCTCGAGCCGACCGGCGTCATAATCCGCGACGAGGAGCCGACCCAGACGTTCCATACGGTCGACGCGCACCCGTCGGACGCTCCGGCTCCACCTCGTGAGGTCGACGGGAACTCATCGGAAGCGCCCGCTCCATCTCCCCCACCCGACGACCACATCCCGCAGCTCGCCGCCGGCGTCGATCTGATCGGCGAGTACGAAGGGTCCGGATATAAGGAGCCGCATTTCCTTGCACGTCGCAGCGACGGCCAGGTTCTACAACTCTCAGAGCTGTTGTTCCTGGTTGCCGATGAGGTCGATGGAACGAGAAACTGCGAGCAGATAGCCGAGCGCGTCTCCGAGAAGTTCGGCAAGACCGTCAGCGACGACAACGTCCGCACGTTGATCGAGAAGCTGACTCCCCTGGGGGTGGTCGCACCCGCCGACGGCTCCGAGCAGAAACTCGACCGAGCGGATCCGATGCTCGCGTTGCGCTTCCGTACACGCGTCGTACCGAAGTGGATGGTGCGCGCGATCACTTTCGTATTCCGACCCCTTTACTGGCCGGTGATCGTCGTCGCGGTGCTGGCCGGCCTGGGCCTCATGGATTACTACGTCTTCGCCGTCCATGGAGTCGCTCAAGGTGTGCGCGAGATGCTGTATTCGCCTGCTTTGATGATGGCGGGCTTCGGTCTGTTGGTGCTCTCGGCCGCGTTCTACGAATGCGGGCACGCAACCGCCTGCCGTTACGGCGGCGCGGAACCCGGCGTCATGGGTGTCGGCGTCTACATAGTGTGGCCGGCTCTGTATACCGACGTGACCGATGCATATCGGTTGAATCGCGCGGGACGGTTACGCACCGACCTCGGTGGTCTCTACTTCAACTCGATCTTCATGCTGGCAACTCTCGGCATCTACTTCGCGACACATTCCGAGTGGCTGTTGGTCGTCATCCTGGCCCAGCACGTCGAGATGGTTCACCAGCTGCTGCCGTTCCTACGTCTAGACGGCTACTACATCGTTGCCGACCTCACCGGCGTTCCCGACATGTTCATGCGCATCAAGCCGGTGCTTGCAAGCCTGGTTCCGTGGCGCAAGAGCGACGAGAGCGTCACCGAGCTGAAGCCGTGGGCGCGGATCTCCGTAACGGCTTGGGTCTTCATAGTGATCCCCGTCCTGCTATTCATATTTGCAAACATCATCATCGCCGCGCCGCGCATCGTCGCTACGGCATGGGACTCGTTCGGTGGGCTTTACGACAAGATGCGGGCCGCCTTCGGAGGAGGCAGTCCGGGCACAGGCGCGTTCTACGTGATCCAGATGTTGTTCCTCTCGCTTCCCATCGTCGGGATCTGTGTGACCTTCTTCCGGATGTTCACGCGATCGATCGCCGGCGCGTGGCGCTGGTCTGACGACAGCGCGCCGAAGCGAGCGTTGGTGACTCTCGTTGCCGCGGGCGTGATCGGGCTGATCGCGTATCTGTGGTTGCCGAACGGTGACTACACGCCCATCCGTCCGGGCGAGAAAGGAACGATCGGCGATGCGATCGCTGCCGTCCGAAGCATCCCCAGCGGTAAGCCCGGCATCGACTACGTGACCCGCACGAGCTCGACACGCGGGTTCACACCGCAGGATCTGCAGAACGGTGGGGGCCCAAGCGGAACCGGAGGCACTAGTGGCGGGACGACTACCACTAACGGAAACGGGGGGGCACCCGTCGGAGGCGGGGGCGGCGCAACGCCTAAGTCCTCGCCGCCCAGTGCGTCCTACCGCGCTACTCCATCTGCGCGTCCGTCGCCAACACCTACCGCGCAGCGAACGTACGCGACTCCCGCGGCATCTCCTTCAGCGTCGAGCTCGCCGTAGCTAGGGAATCGGTATTGCGCTATCGGTCGGCGCCGGAGTGCCGCTCGGTGTCGGTGTCGGCGTAGCCGAAGGTGATGTTGTTGTCGATGGTGGCGGTGACGGCGACATGCACGCGAAGTGTTCGATCAGCGTGCGGCGTCCCGGAACGAACGTAGTGCTGTCGGGCACTGATTGCCCGCCGACTGCCCATGATTGCGAGCCCAATCCAAAGATGTCGTTCAACCATCCGTCGCCGGAAGGTGCGTCTGGAACGTCTTGCAAGACCCATGCGTGCGCGACGGTTCCTGCCGTGGGAGTTTGTTGTTCGATCAACGGATGTAAGCGTCCGTCGGCACCGGAGTAACTTCCCGCAGCCGTGCCGTAGTAGACAGATGCGAAACGGTCGGAGTCACCTGGAGTCGGTGCCGTCGCTAGCGGAAGCCATGCACTGTGGTTGTAGTTCTCGTTGAACGCGTGCGTCTTGCCTCCCACTCCGACAGTGTTGCCAACTGCGACCACGTCATTGTCTGATAGCTGAAAGATCCCTGTGATGAATGTGTTGGGACCTGGGGGCGGGAACTTCACTTTTCGCCATGCCTGAGAGCTGCCGGACGGAGCGCCCCACTCCATCGTGAGCGGCCGATTCGCGAAGGTCGGGTCGTTACGTTTACGTTCGTATCCCGCGGTCCACGCCTCCGTAGCACTGCGCGCATGAACCGTCGTCAGTACGCGGAAGAACTTTTTCGAGCGTGGGGTTTTGACG
>JBHELU010000247.1:0-3826 GCA_046262955.1 Actinomycetota bacterium
ATGTACATCAGCGCCCTCCAGTATCTCTACGTCTCTAAAGACGAGGGCACGACTTGGAAGCAGACTCCGCCGAGCCTCTACAACAAGAACTACAACGAGGGCGGTCTACAGGTCGCTTCCGACAGTTCGATCTCGGTCGACCCGAAGGGCCGTCTTTATTTCGCGTTCGACTATCCGTACGCCGGGACGACCGCGGTATGCACAAGCGACGACGCGGGCGCGACGCTTCAATGCGATCCGGTCGCGATCCCGGGTGGTACCGACCGGATGTGGATCGCGTCGCCCGATACGAAGCAGCAGTTCCTCGTCACGAACGAAGGCCTGTATCAGACCCTTCTGTTCACGAGCGCCGACCGTGGTCAGACGTGGACGTATCACCAGACCACTACCAAGGGCGCGAACTCGAACACAGGTGACTTGCTCATGTCGCCGAAGACTCACCAGATCTTTCAAGCTTTCACCGACAACGCCAGCAACCAGACGGCGACCAACAACTTCGACAGCGGGCCCTTGGGCTTCCACATATTCGATGGATCGACCGGGACCGTAAGCGCAGAGAGGACCACTCCGTTGTCGGGCGGCGCCGCACTTCCTAGTGCCGGTTTCTCAACGGACGGTGCTCTTTACATAGTCAGCGATATGCGAACGCCGAAAGCGGCCAACAGCGGCAGCGGCAAGCCCGGCGTCCAAGTCGTGGTCGCAAGGTCCACCAACAACGGCAAGAAGTGGACCAAGTTGCCTGCGATTCCGGGCACAACAAGCGGGACATCGACGTTCACCGCCATCGCAACGGGAGCTCCCGGTCACGTCGGCGTGCTTTGGTACCAAAGTGCGACGCCGGGATTGGCTGCATCTATGCCCGCGAAGGCAACCTGGAACGTCAAGTGGGCCGAGACAACGAACGCGTATGCGGCCCACCCAAGATGGCGCGTGCAAACGGTCGAGCGCCATGTCCATTCAGGGCCGATGTGCTCCACGGCAGGGTGCACAGGAGAGGCTCGCTTCGCGGGCGACTTCGTCAGCGCCACGTTTGACGCCCGTGGGCTTCCGCGGCTCACTTATCAGTCAGAGCCCAAGCCGGGCCAGATCGTAGTCAGGTACGCCGGACCGGCTTCCTGATCTAAGGGTCGTTCTCCTCGCAAGTGCCTTGGAGAGCTCGCACCGTCACGTAGCCTGGGCCGGGCGCGATGGAATCTTTCTGGACGGCGGGCGTTGGACCCCCGGAACCCAAACAGGAGGCTTGATGGATCAACCTGCGATCGTGGCCGAAGGCCTGATCAAGAACTTCGGTCGCCTGCGCGCGCTCGACGGCGTGAGCTTCGAGGCCCCCGAAGGCCGCGTCCTTGGCCTCTTGGGGCCCAACGGTGCCGGAAAGACAACGGCGATCCGGATCCTCTCGACACTGCTGGCTCCCGACGGGGGCCGAGCTGCAGTGGGGGGCTACGACGTCGTGCAGAACCCCCGCGACGTACGACGACTGATCGGATTGACCGGTCAGTACGCGGCCGTCGACGAGTTCCTCTCGGGTGAAGAGAACCTCTACATGATCGGGCGACTACTCGGCTTCCACGCGAAAGACGGCAGAGATCGAGCAAAGGAGCTTCTTCGTTCGTTCGACCTGGAGGACGCAGGGGACAAGATCGTGAAGACCTACTCGGGAGGCATGCGCCGCCGTCTCGATCTTGCCGCGAGCCTCGTTGGTCGTCCCCGTTTCCTCTATCTGGACGAGCCCACCACCGGTCTCGATCCTCGCAGCAGGTATCAGCTGTGGGCATTGATCAAGGATCTCGTCGCGGCGGGGACGACCGTTCTGTTGACGACCCAATACCTCGACGAAGCCGATCACCTCGCAGATGGGATCGTCGTTGTCGATCACGGTCGCGTGATCGCGCAGGGAACGTCCGATGAGCTGAAGGCGAAGGTAGGGGGCCAGGTTGTCGAAGTGCAGCCGGCCGATCACGGTGACGTTCCGACAGTTGTGCGCATCTTGGAGGAATTATCGGGTGCCGAGAGCCAGGTCGATCCGTCGGATGGCCTGGTGACCGTGGCGGTACAAGACCCGGATGCGATCACGCACGCGATGGTTCGCCTGAACGACTCCAACGTGACGGTCGCTCACATCGCCCTGCGACGAGCCAGCCTGGATGAGGTGTTTCTCGCGTTGACCGGTCATCCGGCCGAAGAGACCGATCAGGATGAGAACGAAGCTGGCCGGGCCGACGCTCGCGTCGATGAGCTCGAGAGGTCGACTCGATGAGCGCTCGAGTCGCCACCATCGAACGGGTCGGCGTGCGCGCAGCGTTCGCTCACTCCATGATCATCGCCCGCAGGAACCTGTTGCACATCAAGTCCGACCCCGAACAACTGGTGGGCATGACCGTGCAACCGCTCATGTTCTTGATGCTGTTCGTGTTCGTGCTCGGGGGAGCGATAGCAGGATCCAGTCAGGCTTACCTGCAATTCGCATTGCCGGGCATCATGGTTCAGGGCATCGCCTTCACAGGTTTCCAAACGGCCCTCGGGTTGAACAACGACTTCAATCGGGGGCTCATCGACCGATTCCGTTCGCTACCGATATCCCGAACGGCTGTGGTTGGAGGCCGCATCGTTGCGGACGCCGTTCGCGTCATCTGGGGAGCGATCATCATCACCGGTTTCGGATTGCTTCTGGGATTCCGATTCCACGGAGGCCTGTTACCCGGGATCGGCGGCCTACTGGTGGTCGTTGCGTTTGGCATAACGGTGTGCTGGCCGATGGCCTTGATCGGCTCGATGGCCCGCAGTCCCGAAGCGGTGAACACATGGGGTTTCCTGATCATCCTTCCGCTGACTTTTGCCAGCTCGGTCTTCGCGCCTCCGCAATCGATGCCGGGTTGGCTGCAGGCATTCGTGAAGGTGAACCCCATCACGTTCGTCGTCGACGCAACGCGCGGAATGATGCTGGGAGGGCCCGTCGCAGACCCCTTGCTTAAAGCGATCCTGTGGATGATCGGATTGACCGCGGTCTTCGCACCTCTCGCGGTCGATCGCTACCGTAAGCGCATCTAGCAGTCGTCCGAACTTCGGCGCGCACGTTTTATCTTGGCGGATATGCAATCAGCTCCCGATCGCGACACCGACAGAGTCGACCAAGGCATCCGACAACCACTGGTCGAAGCCCAAGGCCTTACCAAGCGGTTCGGAGACTTCGTCGCAGTAGATTCCATCGATTTCGCGATCCGGCCCCGTGAGGCATTCGGCTTCCTAGGACCCAATGGAGCCGGCAAGACGTCGACTATGAGGATGATCGCCGCCGTTTCTCCCGTGACTGAAGGGCAGTTGCGCGTCTTCGGCAAAGATCCCGGCAAAGAGGGACCGTCGATCAGAGGCCGCCTGGGCGTCGTTCCGCAGGACGACACGATCGATCTCGAGCTGACCGTCTTCGAGAACGTCTACATCTATGGGCGCTACTTCGGTCTTTCCGGAGAAACGCTGCGACGAAGGGCGAAAGAGCTGCTCGAGTTCGTGCAGCTGAACGAACGAAAAGACAGCAAGGTCGAATCGCTGTCGGGCGGGATGAAGCGCCGGTTGACGATCGCCCGCGCTCTTGTCAGCGAGCCCGACCTGTTGATACTGGACGAACCCACGACGGGTCTGGATCCCCAAGCTCGCCATGCGCTGTGGGACCGGCTGTACCGGTTGAAGCAACAGGGAACCACCTTGATCATCACGACCCACTACATGGACGAGGCCGAGCAGCTGTGCGACCGGCTCGTCGTCATGGATCGAGCCAAGATAGTGGCCGAAGGCTCGCCGTTGGAGCTCATCTCGAGGTACTCGTCAAGAG
>JBHELU010000248.1:0-9242 GCA_046262955.1 Actinomycetota bacterium
GTCGTGCTGGCCGGGCCGATCACTCCGTTCTTCGGAGCAGACGAGGTCGAACGGTTGGGGAAGTACGCGCGCGCGATCGCGATCGCCGTCGACCGCGTGTCTCTGACGATGCAGCTCGCGCGACAAAACGCTCTTCACGAAACCCTGATCCGGGCCTTGAGTGACCTCGAAGAAGGTGTCGTGATCCTCGCCGACAGACGCGTCACCTACACCAACGAGGCCTACTGCAAGCTGACCGGCTACTCGGACGCCGAGCTCAAGGAGATGGACCCGTCCGACATGGCGACGGAGGAATACAGGCCACTGGCGGCAAGCCGCTATCAGGACCGCCTATCCGGTAAGGATCCGGAGGAGCGCTACGAAACGCAGCTCGTAAGGAAAGACGGGGTGGTGATCGACATCGAGGTCGCGATCAAGCTCCTGCCGGGTACTCCGGCCCAGTTGATAACGATCGTTCGCGATATCACCGAGCGCAAGCGGGTCGAACGCGCGCTGAGCGAAAGCGAGCAGCTGTTCCGGCAGATCTTCCAAGCCGGCCCGGTAGGCATCGCGACTGCGGATCAGCAGCTGCGGTTCACAAGAGTTAACGACGCGTATTGCCGGCTTCTGGGCTATGACGAGAACGAGCTCTTGGGGAAGACCTTCGCGCTGGTCACTCATCCCGACGACGTCGAGTCGGATAATGAGCTCGCCAGGAAGTTATTCGCGGGCGAGATCCCCGAGTATCAGATCGAGAAGCGCTACATACGAAAAGACGGCGAGATCATCTGGGTAAGCATTTCCGCTTCCGTCGTTCGTGACCAGCTGGGCAACGTCGCGTACGGGATCGCGATCGTCGAAGACGTCACCTCCAGGAAGCGCGCGGAAGAGGAGATGCAACGAGTCGATGCAGCCAAGAGCGAGTTCATCGCCAACGCCGCGCACGAGCTCCGCACTCCTCTTACGGCGATCTGGGGACTGTCGTCGACGCTTGCCGCCAAGAGAAAAGACCTCAGCGAAGAGCAGCTCGAATGGTCGATCCAGACGATCGACCGGCAGGGAAAGAGGATGGGGATGCTCGTTCGCAACCTGCTGGACATCACGCAGATGGACTACGGACGGCTCCGCATCGAGCTGCGTTCCATATCGATCGCCAGCGCTGTTATCCAGGCGCTGGACACGACACCGGCTCCCGATGGGCGTCACATAGATGTGAACGTTCCCGGGGATCTCGAGGTTCTAGCCGACCACGAGCGCCTCGATCAGGCGTTGAGCAACCTCCTTACGAACTCGTATCGGTATGGCGGCACCAATGTGGGGATCGAAGCGATACCGACCGGCGAGTTCGTTCAGTTGTCCATCAGTGACGACGGCCCGGGTGTACCCGAGGAGCTGTTGCCGCACCTATTCGATCCGTTCGCCCGCGCGCTGACTGCGCGGACGACTCAAGGTTCTGGGCTCGGTCTCGCGATCGTTCGCCGGATCATCGAAGCGATGGGTGGAGAAGTCTGGTACGAGCCCCTCAACGGAAGTGGGGCCCGTTTCTGCATGCGCCTGAGGAGGCCCTGAGGACCGACTAGGAATCCCGATTCCGCACTCAGCGGAGCTGCAGCGCTGCCTAGCGCAGCGCGCTGCGGGCCTCATGTTCCAGACCCTCCTAGTCGTCTCCCTCGGGCGCCGGCTTGACGAAATCACGAGCGGTTTGGCGAGCGGCACCAGTCGCGGCCCCCACCAGCGCGATCCAAGCGGCCTTCTTTGCAGGGTGGACTCGTTCGTCGGCCTGCGGAGGCTCCTCGCGCGTTGCCAGCCGCCACACAGTGGTCACCAGGTAGGTAGCCACCTTCACCGCAATGACTCCCGCGATCATCGCTAGAAGGGTTTGGAAGATGCTCGACTTCTGTTTGGTCTTGCCCTCTTCGGCCAATGGATGCTCCTATCTGTTCTTCGTAAGACCTATCTCTCGACGCACTATTGGTGCCCGTCCCAGCGCGTTGTATTCGTGACTTTCAAGCCTCCGCCAGCTCCCGCTGCATCCCGGTCATTTGATCGAGCTCGTCGCCGCCCTCCGGAGGACCGATCGCGATCACCCGATCGCCGGCTTCGAGCACGAATCGAGGCTTAGGACGGTAGGTCCATCTGCGACCCCGCTGCACGGCCAAGACAAACATCCCCGTTTCGGTTTCTATCGAAAGGTCGCGGATCGAGTGTCCGTCGGCCGGCGATCCCTGACCAACCACGGTCTCGTGCCCGACCTCATCGGATTCGACCAACGCCGCCGCGATAACTGGGTGCAGTTCTTCACCGTTCTCAACGGGCCGCGTCATCTCGCGTGCAGAGTCGAAGATCATCTCGGACGCGTGAGCGAGCCGGATCAGTCCTCGCAGATCATCTGGATCCCGGGCTTCTTGCGCGCTGCGAAGTACCCAAGACTCGAGCTCGTCGTGCAACGCATCGGAACGACTCTCCAGACTGGCGACCTCGGCTGCTAGAGCCTGATCGTTGAAAAGGAGGGCCGAGTAAGCGAGCCCGACGGCGACCTCGGCCGAGTTCTTCATCTCGACGAGGATGTCGACCGCGCGGTCGAGATCCGAAAGGACCAACTCGCTCGGTTCGGGTGGCTCGGGTAGGGGTGGCGCACCCATCAACTCACGTGCCAGCACCACGCCGTCTTCGGGACCCTTCACCAGCAACGCGTCGTTGCTCGAAATCACGTAGTCGGCGTCTGGGTCCAGGTCCCAGTCGCCGCCTCGGCGCGTTGCGATAACCCACATCCCGATCTCGACGGGAAGGGCGAGATCTCTAAGAGTGCGTCCGATCGCAGACGAGCCCTCGCGCACTTTGATCCGAGACACGATCTCGTCGGCGTAGCGAAGGTCTCGCCGCAGGTCTTCGACGATCCCAAGCTGCACGACTCGAGAGATGTCTTCTGCCGCGTCTGCGATGTTCTCGACCGCCGAAGCAATCTCGAGGACCGATGTCATGTGCTCCGCGTCTTCAGGACTACGCGCGGCCAGGATCGTGAGCTTTCTGAGATCGTGGATGTAGTCGAACATCCGCTCTTCTAAACGGCCCACCTCTTTGGCAAGCTTCTCGTCAGAGAAGAACACAGCCGCGTAGGCCAGGTCGACCATCAGCTCTGAGGAGTCCTTGATCTCCGCCAGGAGATCCTTGACGGTTCGGGGACTCTCCGACTGCTCCACTGTCACTCCCCCTTTGGAGCCCGCGCGCCACAAGACGCCGGACCCACGTTCAGGCTACTCCGAAGACGATGACTGCGACGATGAGACAGATGAAACCGATCAGGTCCATCCCGCTGGTCACGAGCGGGATCGTGTGGTTGTCGGGATCGAAGCCGAATCGATAAGTGAGGATCGCCGCGTAGTAGCCGATCAGCGCAGCGACTATCAGCGCGAGGACTCCCGCCACCATCGCGGTGCCCAAGAACGTCCATGCCCCCGGATAGTCGGCTCCTGTTGCCATCGCCGTCCACAACGTCGTAATCGCGGTGACCGAGTAGATGAACAGTCCAAGTAACGCGACGATCGTGCCATCGAGGATCGCTACGGCGTCCGGACGCGCGCTCGGTGTTGTCGCACCCAGATGCAGTTTCGTGCCCAGCCGCGCAGCAAGGATCGAGCCCAGAGCGCCGGTGTTCTCCAGGAAGCCCGGCAAGAAGATGAAATAGATAGGGAAGGGCGCAAAGATCTGATCGATCCGATGCTGTCCGACCGTGCCGGCGAAGATGTCGAGCACCGCTGCGATCAACAGGATCGGGAAGCTCTCTCGGACTATGCGCCGAGCCACATCGAAGCTTGTTGTGTATCCACGCACCAAGGCGACAACGCCGACGAGCAGCGACACGATCCCGATCACCTGCGTGACGATGTGGATGCCCACTAGAAGAGAGGCGAGCAGCAGGCACGGAAGCGTGACTACGTCACCAACCACCGTGATCAGAACGGCACCCACGGAGTCGAGGTCCCAGCCGCGTCGGTATGACGCGATCGAGAGCGCGATCGTGAAGGCCAAGACGATCGTCGACGACAGCACACCCCCGACCAGGGATATGGCCAAGAAGTCGAAGGTGGACACGGTCGTAAGCCCGACGAGCACCGAGATGCCGCGCGCCAGGAGTGCCATCGCCACCGAAGTCCCCAGCGTTAACAGGGTCGCCGAGTAGACGTTCTGGTAGAGCGGTCTAGCGCGGTCTGCGGAGATCTCGAACAGACCTGTGTGGATCGACGTCCCCAACCGAGCGGACAACGCGCCGAAGATGTTGCCGCGCATCCCCACCGATACCGGGATCAAGACAAGAAGCCCCGCGACGTCCTGCAACCTGTGAGTCGCAGCGGCGAGGACGATCCCCGAGATCAAAGACGTCAGTGCCGAGATGAAGTTCGCGATGAATCCCTGCTTGATCGTGGCGCGCTCGGACATCCAGTAGTCGACGACCTGCCGTGCCGGGTCAGCCACACGCCGGGCGGTACCCCTGAGGGCGCGTGCGGGCGGGCCCGCAACGGCCCTGGCGGCGCGCTCGATCCACCGAGCCAGTGCCGTTCGCCGGATCGCGTCTCGACGCTCGTTCATCGGTGCAGGGAACCCCAAACCGACCCCATACGTCCATCCGTATTGATAAGAGGAACCGGACCTAGACCGGCCGTCCCGTGTGGCACCCCCGCCACGAGAGGGCCGGTGAGGGCTCGGAAGAGAGGAGCACGGTGAGTCAATCGGCGATCCGAGGAACGAAGCCCCAAGCGCTTCCGCGCGCATCTCAGCAATTCCCCGAAGGGCGCGTGTGCTCTCAGGCAGGTTGTTCCACGAGGCTGTCCACCTATAACCGACGAGACAGATGCTGGGCCCACGCCGAGATGAAAGTCCCGCGCTTGCGCGGCCGCAAGCCGGCGGCCGGCACCTCTTAGATCCCTAAGTCGGCTCGGGCGGATTTCCTCGATATATCCTGCTCGCCGCGGGCCGAAGGCTCGCGTCGCAAAAGACACGTCGTGGAGGTCGGTAGATGCGCGCACGGTGCGCCATTCTCTTCGCTGGAGCCGCGCTCGTCTGGTTGTCGTTGTCGGAGGTAGCGGTAGCGGCGTCGAAGAAGGCCAGTCCATCGCCTGCTGCCACGGCGAGCGCTGCCGCCGGCCCGGTGTGGACCTATCAGATGTCCAAGATCACGATCCTTCTGCTCGTCTTGATGATCCTCGCTATGGGCGGGCTCTACTACCGGCTCATCGTCAAGAGACGTCGAGGCGAGATCTAACAAGTCTCCCCGTAGGGTTTGATTAGGGGCATGGCCCGGCTGATCGATCCCCGCATCGCAACCGCTCTCGCGCGGCGAGTCGGCGGAGATCTTCCACACCACGACCTTCACCTGGTCGAGCGACTGCGTCGCGATCTAGAAGACGCGGTACCGCGCGCCGAGGAGCTCGTCGCTCCGGTGACCGGGACGCCCACACCTCCGTCCGTGCGGTGGGATGTAATCGGTAGGGGAGCGTGGGCCGAGGCGAACATCCACGGAATGGGCACGATGATTGGCCCCCTTCAGGACAAGATCGTCGAGCGGTTGCAGACCGTTCCCTATCCCGTCCGGCTCGCGCAGCGGGTCATCGTTTCGAGCGAAGTTGGACTTCTCTTGGGCTATGTATCGCGTCGCGTCCTCGGCCAGTACGACTTACTTATCCCGGAAGAAGGCGCTCGCTGGATGCGTCGCAGCGGGATAGCACCCGGCACGGCCCTCTACTTCGTCGGACCCAACATGGTCGAGACCCAGCGAAGATCCGAGTTCGTCCCCGATGAGTTCGCCTTGTGGGTCGCGTTGCACGAGGTGACGCACAGGTTCCAATTCGCCGGCGTTCCATGGTTGAAGGAGCGCTTCTTGGGTTTGGTGCGTGAATACATGGAGTCGGTCGACCTCGACGTCCGCAGCTTGTCCGGTCGCTTGAAGACGGCAGCAAGAAGGCTCGCAGCGCGATCGCTGCCGCGCGACGAAAGGAATCCCGTCTATCTGCTGGCAAGTGAGGATCAAAAACGCGTTCTGGACGACATCCAGGCACTGATGGCGATCGTCGAAGGTCATGGCAACTTCGTGATGGATCACGTTGGCGAACGCGTCATCCCGTCCTTCAAACGGATGAGGCAAGTCTTCGAACGACGGCGTGAGCAAGCGAGCTACCTACAAAGGATCTTCAACAACGTCATAGGTCTCGACATGAAGCTCCGCCAGTACGAGTTGGGGCAGCAGTTCTGCAACCAGGTAGTTGCAGAAGATGGGCTGCAGGCGTTGACACGGCTGTGGGCCGATCCTGATGGGCTACCTACTCTGGCGGAACTGAAGCAACCGCGGACGTGGTTGAAGCGAGTCGCCTGAGCCACGACCTCGGAGGTCCGGGGTTCGATCTTCTCGAACGCGTTCGCGACACCGTCGAACGATTCGAAATGCTCGAGGGTGACGCTCCTTGTGTCGTGGCGGTGTCGGGGGGGCCCGACTCCTTGTGTCTCCTCGACATCCTCACGCGTTTGGATGTCAGACCACTGGTCGTGGGTCATGTGGATCACGGTTTATCGGAGACATCTGAATCGATCGCCGTTGGGGTCGCGCGACTCGCCGCGGAAGCCGGCCTGGACGTCCATGTCGCTCGAGCGCAAGGTCTAGAAGGAGCGAACCTTCATGCCCGCGCTAGAGCGTTCCGGTACTCGTTCTTCGACACGATCATGCGGGAGACGGGGGCCGATCGGGTCGCCACGGGCCACACACTCGACGACCGTGTCGAAACCACGCTGGCTCGCTTCATCCATGGTGCAGGCACTTCTGTACTTGCCGGTCTAAAAGCGGTCGAAGGTGCTCGCGTCCGTCCGCTGCTCGCGCTCCGTCGTTCGGAGACGCGTCGGTATTGCGAGGAACGGGAGCTCGAGTACGTAGACGACCCCGCTAACTCAGACCCTCGTTTCGAACGAACTCGAGTGCGCACCGAGATCTTGGCCGCGATCGAGGGTCGGTTTGGGGACGGAGCGGTTCGCGCGATGGCGACATCCATCGATCGATTGGCCGAAGACGCGAAAGCTCTCGAGGGCCTTACGGATTCTCTGTATCCGACTCTCGTATCTGACGACGGCACCGGACCGCGCTTCGAAGTAGCCGACCTCGAGAAGCTGCCGCGTGCGCTCGGCCGGCGGATCCTCGAACGAGCTATCGGGCGGGTCCGAGATAGGGCGGGGGGTATCGAAGCCGCGCTGGATGCCCTCGAAAAAAAGGACAAAAGTTCGGAGGGAAGGCGATTCTCGGTCGCTTCCGGCATTGAGATCGCGATAGACGAGAAACATCTATCCCTCTACAAGGCAGGTGCCGGAGCAGGCCCTAGTGACGAAGACGAACGAGGTTAAGGTACGGCGATGCCAGAGGTTCATCCCGACATCGACAACATCCTCATATCGGCAGAAGAGATCCAGGACAAGATCGCAGATCTCGCGAAACAGATCACCGAGGACTACCGGGGCCGGGATCTCTTGCTGGTGGGTGTCCTCAAGGGCGCGTTCGTTTTCATGGCAGACCTCGCGCGCGGGATCCAACTTCCTCTCGAATTCGACTTCATGGCCGTGTCGTCGTACGGCTCTGCAACGAAATCGTCCGGCGTTGTGCGGATCTTGAAAGACCTCGATTACGAGATTACCGATCGCCACGTTCTGCTGGTGGAAGACATCATCGATTCGGGGCTCACCATCTCGTACCTTCTTCGTTACCTGGAAGCGCGCAGTCCGGCATCACTCGAGATCTGTTCACTGTTCTGGAAGCGAGGCGAACAAGCAGTGCCGCTCGAGGTCCGTTATCCCGGATTCGAGATACCGCCGGTCTTCGTCGTGGGCTACGGGCTTGATTACGCTGAAAAGTACCGAAATCTTCCGTACATCGGAGTGCTAAAGCCGGAGGCGTACGGGGTCGAGAAACCCTCTTAAGCTCGCCTTAAGTGGGGGTTTTTCAACCGTGCCTACTGCTACCCTTTTCTTATGAACCGCATCCTGCGATCGGCGGTCTTCTACATCGTCCTGATCGTGCTGGTCATTTGGGTTTTTCAGATCTATCGAGCCTCCCAGAACAAGCCGGTCGAGCTCAAGAGCGTCAACGAGTGGACCACCATGGTCCAGGACCATCAGGTCAACACGGCGCAGTTCCTCGCAAAGGACTATCGGGTCGAGGGAAAGCTGGACGATGGACACGATTACCAGTTAACGCTGCCGTTCGGGACGATCGACGACTACGCCCGATTCGCAGTGGACAACGGCGTCACCGTTTCGGCCGATCAGCAGCAGGGCTCCGCCATCGTGGCGATCTTGATCCAATTCATACCGATCGTGCTGATCGTCGGGTTCTTCTTCTTCCTGATGCAACAGATGCAGGGCGGTGGGAACCGGGTCATGTCCTTCGGCAAAGCGAAGGCAAGGTTGGTCACCAAAGATCAACCCAAGATCACTTTCTCAGACGTCGCCGGACTGGATGAAGCCGTCGAAGAGCTCCAAGAGATAAAGGACTATCTCGAGGCGCCTCAGAAATTCCAGGCTATGGGCGCCAAGATCCCCAAAGGCGTCCTTCTCTTTGGACCTCCGGGAACAGGCAAGACTCTCCTCGCGCGAGCTGTAGCCGGTGAAGCCGGCGTTCCGTTCTTCTCGATCTCCGGTTCGGACTTCGTCGAGATGTTCGTCGGGGTTGGCGCCAGCCGCGTTCGCGATCTGTTCGAACAAGCGAAGTCCAACGCACCTTCGATCGTGTTCATGGACGAGATCGATGCGGTGGGTCGCCACCGTGGCGCGGGACTCGGTGGCGGGCATGACGAACGGGAGCAGACGTTGAATCAGTTGCTCGTCGAGATGGACGGCTTCGATGTGAAGGGCGGCGTGATCCTCATCGCAGCCACGAACCGGCCGGATATCCTCGACCCGGCCCTGCTCCGCCCGGGCAGGTTCGACCGTCAGATCGTCGTAGACCGTCCCGACCTCAACGGCCGGATCGGCATCCTCAAGGTGCACACCCGCGGCAAGCCGCTGGCCAAAGAGATCGACATCGAAGTGCTGGCCCGCCGGACACCCGGGTTCACCGGTGCGGATCTCGCCAACGTGGTGAACGAGGCCGCGTTACTCGCTGCTCGCTTCTCGCGCAACGAGATCGGGATGAACGAGCTCGAGGAGGCTATCGACCGCGTGCTGGCAGGGCCCGAACGACGCAGCCGGGTGATCAGTGAGAAAGAGAAGAAGGTCATCGCCTATCACGAGGC
>JBHELU010000249.1:0-3685 GCA_046262955.1 Actinomycetota bacterium
GGATTAGGGCGTGAGCGACAGGTCCGACCCTTTGCATCTATCAGCGACGCGCTCTCGATGACCATCGAGCCAGACGAGGCCGTGTTGGGAGAGGGTCGCTTTGACGAAGCATCATTCGAAAACGCGCAGTCGATGGGCTACATCGTCGTTACGGACAAACGCATACTTCTCTCCCCGACGCTCGACAAGGAACGCAGCTTCAACATTCCCTTGGAGACGATTGCGTCCTTCTCGGAGGTGCAGGAGAAGCACCGTTACTACTTGCACCTCAGGCATGATCCGATTGAGCGCCGTGTTTGGGTGTCGCACTTCGCGCGAAGGCGAACGTTAGAACTCATTAAATCACGCGAGACATTCCTTCGATTTAGTCGCCGCGACACAGCAGCAGCGAAGGCGCTTCGCGATGTACTCGTCGCGAGTTCTATTGAACGAACCGAGTGGTCGGCGGGACCGCCAACGCTCCGAAACCTCTCGGAACGCAGGTTGGCACGCGGGAGAGAGTTCTAGTCGGCGGAACGAGAGTTGGCGCTAAGGGCATCGTCGTCGCCGCAGCCGTCGTCGCCCCTCGACGACGAGATGAAGATCGGCTGCGGCACGTGGTGCAACACATGCGCAGGTCAGCGCTCCGGTGAGACCCCCCTTAGTGATCGTGCCGGCACCCTGACGGATGAAAGTTGCGCTCTGGCCGTGAGGGGTGCCAAGACTTCTGTGTCGTTTCGCGATGTCGGCGCAACTTGGTGCCATTGAAACCGACCGTTAGTGTGGGGTCTGCTGCAGGTTCAGTTGACAACGGTTGAGACTGATCATGCTGCATGAACATCCTCGTCGGGATCGCGGGTGAACGCGAGTTCGAATTCGACGGGAGTGAGCTTGCCGAGTCCGCGCTGTCGACGACGGCGGTTGTAGGTGTGCTCGATCCAATGGATAACGGCGTATCGAAGCTCCGCTCGCGTCCGCCATCGACGACGGTTCAACACGTTGGTCTGCAACAGCGCGAAGAACGACTCCATCGCGGCGTTGTCTCCAGCGGAAGCGACGCGACCCATGGATCCGGTGAGCTCGGCCGCCTTGAGCACGGCACGGAAGACTCGTGATCGAAATTGGCCTTGCGCTCCGCGGTCGGAGTGGACGACGACGGTCCCGACCGGTTGCCGGCGAGCGATGGCCTGTCGCAGCGCATGCACCGCCAGCTGCGCCGTCATCCGCTCGTCGCAGGAGTAGCCGACGATCCGGTTCGAGAACACGTCCTTGATCGCGCAGCAGTAGAACTTGCCCTCGACGGTCGGGTGTTCGGTGATGTCGGTCAGCCACAGCTCGTCGGGACGCGAGGCGCTGAACTGGCGCTGCACCAGGTCGTCGTGGACGGCAGGGCCCGGACGCTTGCCCGCAGCGGCGCGGCCCTTCTTCGTGGCCGTAGACCACAAGCGCTGCTGGCTGCACAGTCGCCACACGCGCCGCTCTCCGACGCGCCGGCCCGTTGCCTCGATCTCGTCGGCGATGAACCGATATCCGAATTCGGGATCGTCGGCGTGGATGTCCACGATGGCGTTGGTCAGATGCGCATCGAACCAGCCGCGGTCGCACACCGGATGCGCGCGCCACTTGTAGAAGGCCTGCGCCGAGAAGCCCAGCACCCCGCAGGTCAACCGCACCGGGAACCCTTCGGCGGCCAGTTCTTGGACCAACGGGAACTTCATTTTGGGAGGGCGTCCTTGGCGAAGTATGCGGCTGCCCGCCGCAGGATCTCGTTCTCCATCTCCAGACGCCGCTTGTCGCGACGCAGCTGAACCATCTCGGACTGCTCCGCGGTCGTTAGCCCGTCACGGACCCCGTCGTCGATGTCGGCCTGGCGCATCCAACGCCGCACCGACTCCGCACTGATATCGAAGTCGGCGGCGACCTCGGCGATCTTCAGATCACCGCGGCGAGCAACGGAGACGACGTCACGCTTGAACTCCGGTGGGAACCTCTTCGGCGTGGCATCCATCCTTCCCGTGGGATCGTGTCCCACTCATAGGATGTCAACCAGACCTGCAACAGACCCGTACTCCCCCCTTCACGCGGTCAACGATTCGATGCTGCGCGCGCGACCCCGATTTGTGCGAGCGATTGGCACTACAAGTCGTGATTAGTTGTCATACTCGTGCGTGCTCATGACTTGCAACCGATCCCATCCTTGTCGCGGTCGAACCGACGCGCGCCGGTCTAATCGACAATCCCGAAGACATTACAGCCACACGAGTGAATCGCCCCAGGTTGGGCAGATCAGGCCCTCTATCAATCCCGGGGCAATTCACAGGAGCAACAAGGGGAACGCTGCTCGAAGGTGCCCTTCTCAAGCTGTGATACGCCGAGGGTCACCAACGTCTACCGCGGCAAGCCGAGCGGAGTGTTTGCAAAGCGTTCGAAGCGTCGGTCCGAATGTGGAGAGGGATGACGAAATTCGAGGTCGATCCTGCACCTCCTGAAGCCGCTGCGCTTCCTTGGGCGCCGACTTACGAGCAGTTGCTTGGCGAGCACTCGGGTGTGAAGGTTGATGCTGGCGCAGTGTGGGAGCGAAATGACCCGTCGAGCGGAGCGATCGAGTTCATGGTCATCGTCTTCGCGCGTACATGATGGTTCGTCGTCAGAGGGCGCTCTTGAGGAAGTGGGGTGACCTGTACCTTCGGGACACTTTGATCTCGTGCAGATGCGACACCGCTGTCGCCTGGAGCGTAACGACCGGTGAGACCCTGACATAATTCCTTCGTGACGAGATGAGAATCGGCGACATCGAAGTCGTTCCGGTCAGCGACGGTGAGGGGACTCTTCCCTCGACCTACCTCCCGACGCTCGACTGGGAGAAGCACAAGGACCTTCTCGACGGCGAGGGCAACTTCGAGATCGCGCTCGGGTGCTTCCTCATCAAGACCGCGGGACAGACCATCCTCGTCGACGCGGGTTTAGGCCCGGTCACATTCCCGCCGTTCCGCGGCGGTGACCTCCCCGGCAACCTCGCGAAGCACGATGTGAAGCCGGAGGACATCGACCTCGTCCTCATCACGCAACTCCACGTCGATCACATCGGCTGGCTCGCGCACGACGGCAAGCCCTACTTCCCGAACGCAACGATCCGTTTCGGCGAAAAGGACATCGACCAGTTCATCAACGCCGATGAACCGGACGCTCTCACGAAGCCGATCTACGACGTCATCGAACCGTCCGGACGGATCCAGACCCTGTCCGGCGACGACAACGTGGCGCCTGGTGTGAACGTCCTGCAGACCCCCGGACATACCCTCGGGCACATCTCGATCGTCGTCTCGTCCGGAACGGAAAGGGCCTTCCTCCTCGGCGACGCGATGGCCTGTCCGGCGCAGCTCGAGGACGCCGAGTGGGCGGCCATGAGCGACATCGACCCGAAGCTCTCGACCCGCTCCCGCGAGGCCCTCTACAAGGAGATGGAGTCGCCGGGCGCGGTCGCCGTCGCGTCGCACTTCCCGGACCTCCAGTTCGGGCGCGTCCTTCGGGGCGAAGGCAAGCGCTACTTCGGCTGAGGACTTGAGCGCGGTTGCTCACCGCCCAGCTGTGACATCGGTCGCATAACGCAGAACCCGCCGGGCCTACGGTCCTCCTCGTTCCTATCGGGAAGGGGGAGTCATGAAGGCTGCTTTCGTCGTGATTGTTTCGTTCCTCTGTGTGTGCG
>JBHELU010000250.1:0-11426 GCA_046262955.1 Actinomycetota bacterium
TAAGCGTTCGTCGACCGTTGGGAGATCGGGGAACGAGTAAGGCGCCAGCAATAGCTGCGACCGGCGCGGGCCGGCAAGAGATGCCAGCCGATCGAGCACCGCGCCCGCGGCGCGAGTCACATCAGACGAGCCGACGGTAGAAGTTGCTCCAGCAGTCGACACCTTCCGGTAGCCGTTCGATAGATCGTCGAGCTCTTCGAGAAGTCTCGGCGTAGGAGCTAGGCCCGTGTGGAACCTGGGCCCGGCCTCCGTCATCGCGCTCTCGAGAGACGTCAGCCACCCGTCCGAGCGAACCGCGTCCTCCAACGGCCACGACCCGTCGACGGGTCCGAAGGATCCTTCCGGCCCCCGAGCGGCCGGTGCGTTTATGGGGACGGTCAAAACGAAGTTGAGAGGTACTTCGGGTTCGGTGGGGAAATAGAGGAGATCCGTCGTGAGCTGCGCGAGCACCTCGGTCCCACCCGGCGGGGCCAGAGCGATCGTGACGGGGTAAACGCCCGGTTCCGATGCTTCGGACAACAGGGCCAGCTCGGACAACTTGTTGTCCAAGACCACCGTCGTGTTGCCGCCCGGCGCCACCGCCGTTTTGAAGTCCTGTGGAAAAGACGATGGAGCAGGAGTCGAGATCGGACCGAACGACGAGTGGAGCTCCGACCTCGAGAGCACTCGGTCGTGGACTCCGACTATCAGCCTGAAACCTTTCAAGGGGGTGTCGCCGCGATTGAGGATCTGGAGCTTCAGGTTGAGCCGGTCGCCGGGCCGCGCCCACACGGGTTGGGCCACAAGGCGCAACCCGTACGCGGACGCTTGGGCGCGCGCGGAAGGCACCGATGTGCCGAGCGCGATCCACAGCGCGCCGATGAAGAGGAGCGCGGCATAGCGCCGCATCTGGGGGCCGGGCATGTCCGGCCCAGCATAAGGAAAGGTCGAACTATGGCGGGGTTTGGACGATCCCGCGGGAGGGTTTTACTTCGACCCGCCCAGTCTCCCTATCCGCTGGTAGAACTCGGACCCGTAACGCTGCTTGGTCGTTTCGCCACCGCGCTTGCCGCCGATCTTTCCGATGCGGCCGAAATGGTCGTCTCCGTAGCGTTCCTTGGTCGTGCGCCCGCCCTTACGACCGGCCTCTGCACGGCTCATCTTCGGTGTCGGTTGATTGGGCTGATCCATATGCTTCACCCTTTCCGAATCGATGTGACCCCAGCACCTGACTGGCTTTGAAATACCCGTAGGCGGGCCCCCTCAAACGATTCGAGCAAAGGGGCCCAGCAAGATCCCGCTCAATCGACCCCCCGGGCGTGCCGATTCAAATGTGTCCGGGAAATGGCGAGCTTCGAGGGGATCAGTGACCAACGTCGACGAGTTCCTCAGGTACTTGATCGAAAGAAAGGCGTCTGACCTGCATATCAAGGCAGGCGGGCCGCCCTATATCCGAGTTACGGGATCCCTGATCAAGACCGACTTCCCCCCGCTCTCGGCCGCCGATTGCGAACGGGTCGCCATGGGCCTTATGTCCGATGAGGCCGTCGAGCGGTTCAAGCAACGAGGTGAAGTCGACTTCGCCTACTCAGTCCGCGGCCTGGGCCGGTTCAGGGTCAACGTCTTCCGCCAGCGCGGCAGCATCGGTATCGCCTGCCGTCACGTTCTGCCGGGGAGCCCTTCGTTCGAGACCCTTGGCCTTCCGCCGGCGGTCCGGATGCTTGCGGAAGAGCAGCGCGGCCTACTTCTTGTGACGGGGCCGACGTCGTCAGGAAAGACGACCTCCACCGGGGCAATCATCAACCACATCAACGCCACTCGCTCGGCTCACATCCTCACGATCGAGGACCCGATCGAGATCCTGCATGCGGATCGCATGGCGATCGTCAACCAGCGTGAGGTCGGCGCCGACACGGACGACTTCGCCGTTGCCCTACGTAGCGCGATGCGTCAAGACCCAGACGTCATCTTCGTGGGTGAGATCCGCGACACGGAGACGATGAAGACGGCCCTGCAGGCAGCCGAGACCGGCCACTTCGTCATCTCCACTCTTCACACCACCGACGTCTCGGAGACGGTCAACCGCATCATCGACTTCTTCCCTCCGTACCAGCAGAAGCAGACGCGAGTTTCGCTTGCGTCTTCTCTGAAAGGTGTGGTGTCGCAACGGCTGCTTCCTCGTCGCGACGGCAACGGGCGCATACCGGCAGTAGAGGTCCTCGTCATGAACGGTCGCGTCCACGACCTGATCATGAATCCCGACCAGACCCATCTTCTTAGGGACCTCATGGCCGAATCGTCGTTCTATGGGATGCAGACCTTCGACCAGTCGTTGTTGCACCTCTTTGGTTCGGGCCTCATCAATCTCGAGGACGCCAAGAAGGCTGCAGCGAACGCTCACGACTTCCAGCTGGCACTGCGACGGGCGGGTCTTCAGCCGGTCCACTGACGCTCTATAGGCTCAAGGGCATGGATCGCAGCCGTGGGCAACAGTCGTGACGAGCGCTGCGCCGGATGTGACCGCTCTTCTGGGCGAAGGCTCGGTAGTTATGCGGGCTGCCAAGCTGTTCCGAGACCAAGGTCACGAGCTCTACTTGGTGGGCGGCCCCGTGCGAGACATGCTGCTGAGGCGCCCTCACGCCGACCTCGACTTCGCAACCGATGCCACGCCGGACCAGACAAAGTCTGTCGTCTCACCGGTGGCAGCCAACCTGTGGCTCCAAGGAGAGGCTTTCGGCACGGTCGGCGCAGAGATCGATGGGGTGCGTGTCGAGATAACCACTTTTCGCACCGAGCACTACGAGCCGGCATCCCGTCATCCGGATGTCGAGTTCACATCGGACATCAAGACCGATCTATCGCGCCGCGACTTCACGATCAACGCGATGGCGTTGCGGCTCCCCGAGAAAGAGGCCGTCGACCCGTTCGACGGTGCATCCGATCTGCGCGAGAAGCGCATCAAGACACCTATCGATCCACACGTGTCTTTCGGCGACGATCCTCTTCGGATGCTACGGGCGTTCAGGTTCGCGTCGCAGCTCGGCTTCGCTATCGATGACGAAGTGATTGCGACGATCGAGGATATGAAGGAAAAGCTGCGGACTGTTTCGGCCGAGAGGATGCGCGACGAGCTCTCGAAGTTGTTGGTTGGTGAGAAGCCTGGGATGGCCCTCGAGCTCGCAGCCGACACGGGCATCACCGATCTCTTTCTGCCGGAGTTGTCTGGGCTGAAGCTCGAGCAAGACCCGGTACACAAGCACAAAGATGTGTTTCACCACACGCTTGCGGTCGTCGAGCAAACCCAGCCGGAACTGAAGTTGCGCCTGGCAGCGCTACTCCACGACATCGGGAAACCGAAGACGAGAGAGATCGGCCCGGAGGGCGTGTCGTTCCACCACCACGAAGTCGTCGGCGCGCAGATGGCCGCCGCGCGGCTGCGCGCCCTTCGTTATCCGAACGAGATCGTGAACGACGTGTCTCAGATGATCTACCTGCATCATCGCTTCCACACCTACAGGCTCGGTTGGAGCGACGCGGCGGTGCGCCGCTACGTGCGCGATGCGGGGCCGCTTCTGGGCGAGCTCGATCGCCTGGTGCGAGCAGACTGCACGACGCGCAACAGCGCGAAGGCCAAGCAGCTCGCGCAACGCATGGACGAGCTGGAAGCTCGGATCGCGGAGCTCGCCGCGAAAGAAGAACTGGCTCGGATACGCCCCGACCTCGACGGGTTCCAGGTGATGGCGTACCTCGGGGTCGGCGGCGGCCCCCTCGTCGGCGAGGCGCTCGAGCACCTGCTGGAGCTGAGGTTGGAGTCCGGCCCCCTGGATCCCGACGAGGCCTACAAGCAGTTGGACGAATGGGCGCACAAGCACGGCTTGGAGCCGGCCGGGGCCCGGGTAGATCCCCGACCCAAGAAGAAAGAGTCCCCGACGGAGGACGTATGAAGCCACCACCCCACCCGGGGACGCCGTACTTCGAAGATCTCGCCGAGCACCTGGGCAGCGCGTATCTCCGCTACAACTTCACGAAAGGAACCGAGCAGGAGATCGAGTTTCTACTGGACCTCCTTGCCCTACCCTCCGGTGCTCGAGTGTTGGACGTTGGATGCGGGCCGGGCCGTCACTCGGTCGCCCTGGCACGTGCCGGCATAACCGTCATCGGCGTCGACGTTTCGCGCAAGTTCTTGGATATCGCGGCAGAAGCCGCGCGGGAGGCCGGCGTTGGAGCGGGGTTCTTCGAAGTAGATGCCAGGCAGATGCCGTTCGACGGCGAGTTCGACGCGGTTATCTCGATCTGCCAGGACGGCTTCGGCCTAATGGGCGCGGACGACTCGGTCGTCATGAAGCGGATGGCCGAGGCGGTCAAGCCGGGGGGCCGCGTGGTCGTGACGGCCTTCAGCGCGTTGTTCGAGGCCGCGCATCGCCGCGACGGGGCGGTCTTCGATGCCGACGAAGGGATCGTCTACGAACGAGCTCCGATCCTGGACGAGGCGGGCGTATCTAGAGATGCCGACATGTGGACGTGCGTTTACACGCCGCGCGAGTTGAGATTGCTGAGCATCGGCGTCGGGCTCATCCCGGAGGCGGTGTGGTCGGTGGAGCCGGGAGGCTTCGCGCGCAACGATCCCGACCTGGACCATCCCGAGTTCTTGCTCGTTGCGATGCGCCCGCCCGGCGACGGGCGTACTGGAGACGTCTCGACCTAGTCGGAGTCTTCGGCTGCCACGCGGGGACTTGCGTGAAACGGTCGAGCTGCCATGCCCGCCCGCGTCATCGCGTGAGACATCCCCCACGCGACGACCAGCGTGACTACACCGAACGAGGTCAAGAGCGGGCGGAGCTCGATCACTCCGTAGAAACCCAGGATCAACGCGGCTGCGCTCACACTCGCGACGTTGTAGAGGATGTCGTAAAGCGCGAACGCGCGACCGCGGTATTCGTCGGGCAACGCTTCCTGGACCTGGGCGTCGACGGCTACCTTCGAGACGAATCCCCCGTAACCGCCGATGAACGTCAGGCCAAGAACCGCGGCGATCGAAACGATCCCACCCAAAAGGACGATCCCTATTCCGGAGAGCACGAAGCCGAGGGTTATGAGCCCTGCCTTGCTGAAGCGGCGTCCCAATCGGGGAGCGGTCAGGGCTCCAACGAACGCTCCGGCCCCCGCCATCGCAAGCGCCACCGTTGCAAAGTTCAACCGCCCGGACTTGGCCGACTCGGTCGCGTGGGGGAATTCGAGCTTGATGACGATGACGGCCACGATTACTACTGCGATACCGAGTATCCGCAGGATAAAGATGGCGATCAGCGGAAGCCGGGCATCCCGACGTTCCCAGATTGCGCGTAGCCCTTCGATGAGACCTCGCGCCACGCGCCCGATCGCTCCACCGATCGCTTGCACGGAGCGGTGCGCGAACGGCGCCGACAATCGCGATCCGAGGAACGCTGCGGTCACGTAGACGGCTCCGGCGATCGCGAACGCCTCGTGCTCGGTGAGGAACTTGATCGACTCGACTCCGAGTGCACCGCCGACGAGGGCCGAGATCATTCCGCCGCCCCCGGAGATCGCGTTGCCGCGCAGCAGGTGACTCTCTTGCAGCACTACGGGCAGCAACGCGCCCTTCGTGGTCAAGAAAAGCCGGCCGAATCCGAGCAGCATCAGGACGGCGATGTACAGGGCGAGGTGACCGGGAAAGGCGTGGCGCCATAAGGGAATCGTCAGTAGGAGCGCTCCTCGGATGAGGTTCGTCCATACGATCAGCGAACGTCTAGACCAGCGATCTACGAGCACACCGAGGAATGGCGAGATCGCCGAGTACGGCAGCAACGTCAAAGCAAAGAGCTTGAAGATCTCCGAAGGAGCTCCCGTGTTCAGGGGTTCCAACACGAGGATGTAGGCGAAGACGGCCTGCGCCATCCCATCAGCTGCTTGCCCTAGGAACTGCGCTCCGATCAGTAAGCGGAAATCCCGAACCGTAAGGAGCGCGCGAAGCCGCTCGGTAGTCGAAGCCACGTCCTTATTGTCGACGACGCGGCGCGTGAAGCGTGGTGACGCTTAGATGTTGTGCCTGAGCGCAGGTTCCACGTCGATAGAAAACCCGTTGTTCGAGTAGCCGTTGGCGGACGGAGTGTCGATGGCAATCGTCGTCGGCGTACCGGCGATGAACTGCTCGACGAGCTCGTGCGCCTCTGGGTCCGAATACTGCACCGGCGGAGACTTCATGAAGTAAGAGCTCGGTCCAACAAGAGGTCCGCCTATGCCACGGTCGAGCGCGAGCTTTGCGCATCGCACTGCGTCGATAACGACGCCGGCCGAGTTTGGCGAGTCCCACACTTCGAGCTTCAGTTCGAGCGAGATCGGCACGTCGCCGAACTCTCGTCCCTCGAGACGGATGTACGCCCACTTGCGGTCCTTCAACCAAGGCACGTGGTCCGACGGCCCGATGTGGATGTCTTCGGAATCGATGCCGTTGTTGATCTGCGACGTGACCGACTGGGTCTTCGAGATCTTCTTGGACTCGAGTCGATCGCGCTCGAGCATGTTTTTGAAGTCCATGTTCCCGCCGAAGTTCAACTGGTAGGTGTGGTCGATCACAACGCCGCGGTCTTCGAACAGCTTCGACAAGACACGGTGGCTGATCGTGGCGCCGAGCTGGCTCTTGATGTCGTCACCGATGATCGGGAGGTTGTGGCGCGTGAAGCGCTGTGCCCAGTCTTCGTTCGTCGCGATGAAGACCGGCATGCAGTTGATGAAGGCCACGCCGGCTTCGAGCGCTTGTTCGGCGTAGAAGCGCGCGGCTTGCTCGGACCCGACGGGCAGGTAGTTGATGAGCACGTCGGTCTTGGTGTCGCGCAGAACCTGGGCGACGTTCACGGGCGGGAGGGGCGACTCGGTGACGATCTCGCGGTAGTACTTGCCGAGCCCGTCGTACGTATGGCCCCGCTGCACGGTGACCCCAGTCTCCGGGACATCGGAAAACTTCGTCGTGTTGTTCGGCTCGACCCAGATCGCGTCGGCCAGATCGAGACCCACCTTGTTGGTATCGACGTCGAACGCGCACACGAACTCGATATCCGAGACGTGATAACCGCCCAGATCGACGTGCATCAATCCGGGAACCGCCTCTTCGGTCTGCGCCTTCGCGTAGTACTCGACGCCCTGCACCAATGACGATGCACAGTTCCCCGCTCCGACAATGCCCACGCGCACCTTGGACATGGGTTGCTCCCCTCGCCTCATGCGTTCGAGGTCTCGGGGCGGGGCGCCTCGGGCCCCCGCCGCTCTTTGGTGATCAGCTCTTCGATCCACGCGATGTCGCTTTCCGTTGCGGCCATCCCGTGGTGCTGCAGCGAGAGCGAGTACGAATCGATCCGCTCCCGGTAGTCCTTCAGGTTGGTTTTGAACTGCTGGAGCTTGTCCTGCAGATACGCCCTGCGGCGCTCGAGAAGAGCGACCCGGGCTTCGGGCTGCAGGTAGCGGAAGAACGCAAGCTTGAGAGTGAAGTGCTCGGCGTCGACGTTCGCCGCGGTCTCTTCGAGCATCGCGAGGAACATCTGCTCGCCTGCCGGGGTGATCCGGTACTCGGTCTTACGCCGACCGGATGCGAGGGTCGATTCCTTGATGCGCTCGGAGGTCGTGGGTTTACGGTCCTTGCGGGCCGCACGAGCAAGCGACCGGCTCGAGCGCTTGGGCTGCACCTCGGGCACCTTCTCGACGGCACCGTCCTTGGCCAACCTCCTGAGGGTCGGGTACAACGAGCCCCAGGACACCTGCCAGAACGGCCCGAGCATGGCCCCGAGCTGCTTGCGGAGCTCGTAACCGTGCATCGACCGCTCCTTGAGGAGGCCGAGCACGGGAAGCTCCAGCATGCCGGGTTGTTTCATCTACCGAGACTCGCTTTCGCCGCAACCTGGTTGATTAGGTTAAACCGATATATCGTTTCGATATATCCGCACGATAGATGGTCTAGACTGATCGGTCAACTCGAGTTGCGCAAAAGCGCGCTGCGCTAGCGCTTTTGTCGCCCCCATGCGGCAGTCGCGGTCCCGCTGCGCTAGCGCCTCTCGCGCCCCCACGAGCCAGTCTCCGGTTTCGCGCTGCGCTAGCGCACTCTGTTTTGCGCAAAAGCGCGCTCCGCTAGCGCTTTTGCCGCCCCCATGCCGCAGATTCGGAATGCGCCACGGCGCTATTACCATCTTGCGATGGCCCTGCAGGGACGCTTCGACCCAAACCGCCCCCCTCCGATCGGATCGGGACCCTCGGTCGACTACACGCTCGCCCGGAAAGCGGTCCTCGCCCAGGTGCGCCGTGGGGTCCTGGGCACCACCGACGTGTGTGATGCCCACCCCGAGCTGCTTCTTGCCGGCAAGGACATCGGCGAAGACCTCGAACGGCCCTGTCCCATCTGCTCGCACGACACCATGCGCCTGGTCCGCTACGTCTACGGGGAAGAGTTGCGCACGAACAGCGGCCGCGTTGTCTACCCCGCCGAATGGCTGTCGGAGCTGGCGACGAAGTACGACAAGTTCACCTGTTACGTCGTCGAGGTGTGCATCGATTGCGCGTGGAACCACTTGGTGCGGTCCTACGTCGCGGGGCGCTCGTTCAAGCTGCCCGCTGCAGACCGCGTCTGATCAGGTACGCCTGATCACATAACCCCAGCGGAGATCGCGTCCGCGATCCACGGGATCACTTCATCCAGCATCTCGCTGAGAGTTGTGGTCGCTTCGAACCCCAGCATCTCTCTGGCTTTGTCCACGGCCGGGATGCGTTTCTGAACGTCGTGCTCGAAAGGTTTCTCGGTTACGTACCTGAACGGCGCGTCGGGGTTGATCTTGTGCCAGATGGTTTCGGCAAGTTCGAGAACCGTCGTCGACTCTGCCGACGATAGGTTGAAGTCTTCGTTCAGTGCTGCAGGGTGATCGAGCGTCGTAACGATGCCGCGAGCGAGGTCGCCGCCGTACGTGTAGTGCCTGATCTGAGAGCCGTCTCCGAGAACATGCAGTGGGTCCTGACCCTTCAAGACCTTTTGCACGAGATCGGGAACGACGTGACTCATCGCCAGCTTGACGTTTCCGCTCGAGACTTCTGCACCACCCAGCGCGCGGCCCTCGCCGATGCCGACGCAGTTGAACGGCCGCACGATCGTGTAAGGAAGCTCATGTTGATCGTGAGCGGCACGCGCGAAGTATTCAACGGCAAGTTTCTGGAACCCGTATGACGATAGTGGCGGCGGTATCTCGTGTTGCTGTCCTTCGAAGGAGGGCCACGAATCCGCCGACTCGAAAACCATCGACGAGCTCATGAAAGTGACTTTCTCGAGGCTGCCTTTCTGGTGGGCGGCGATAGCCGCATCGCAGGACGCGGCAGTGATGCGCTCGTTGGTCGCTATCAGGTCGTATGCGTAAGTGTGGAAATACGAGATCCCACCGATCATCGCGGCCCCCGCGATGAAGTGATTGCAGTCACTCAACAGGTCGGTCATTAGAGCGACGTCGCGAGCATCGCCTTCGACGAACGAATAGTCGGGGTGATCGTCATAGGAGTGGCTTACCGACCCGTACTTCGAGTGATTGTCCAACCCGACAACCGCGTAGCCGCGCCTCAAGAGCTCTTCGACGACATAGCCTCCGATGAAGCCCCATGCGCCGGTGAGCAGCACCTTCTTCATGGGGCCGACCGATCCTCGGTGAGTGTGCGCAGGCGCTCGACATCGAGCTTCGGTCCGAACGCGAACCGGTACCAACGCAGATAACGAGGGATCCACGCGGCCACCTTGAAGTTGGACACGCCCGCCTGACGGTCGAGCCAGATCGTCGGTATCTCTGCAACCGGGCGTCGTAATCGCTTGGCTTTCGCAGTCAACTCGAGACCGATCTCGAAGCCGTGCCGGCTATTGATTCCGACCTCTTTGACGAAATCGGTCGAGTAAGCCTTGAAAGAGTTCGTCGCATCGCGGGTCCCGATGCGCGCGAGCCAGAACAACGACCAACCGGCCAGCTTCGAGAGGAGCCCCTTGATCGCGGGCCCCCCCACATGTTGTCCTCCCGGCGCGTAGCGAGATGCAGCTGCTACGACAACACCGCGATCTACCAATCGGGCAAGGTCATCGATCTGTCTGGGATCGTCACTGCCGTCCGCCATCGTCACCACCGCAACTGGGGCCGAAGCGCGATCGATCCCGAAACGGCTCGCGTTCGCCGGGCCCCCTCCGTATGTGTTCAAGGTCGGCACGACGCGCTTGTCGGCGTCGGACATCTCGTTGACGTAAGGAACGGTTGAGTCTTCTTCGAAGTCGTAGACCACTAGTACTTCACAATCCAGTGCGGTTGCTTCGAGGATCCGGGTCAAGCAAGCGACGATCGCGGCGCCCTCGTTATAAACCGGTATGACGATCGAGACGCGAGGCGTCATACGCGAACTCCGCGGCCCAGCAGGTTCCAGATGTCGACCACCGGCACATCCGTTTGCATAGTGCGATACGCCTCATGCGGTGCGGCGATGATCAAGAGATCCGACTTCTCGAGCACTTCATCGAGGGGAGAGAGATCGGGGTCCTCGCGTACGTAAGGGTCGGTGCACAACGTCCTGCGGGCTTTGAAAGCGAGGATCCGCTTCAGCTTGTAGCTGAGACTCGATCGGATGTCGTCGGATTCGGCCTTGAATGCCATGCCGAGGATCCCGACCGTCATTGCGGTCAGGTCGTGTTGTTCTTCCAACCGCGCCACCAGATACAGAGGCAAACCTTCGTTTACGAACATCGCCGCGTGCCCGAGCGGGAAGTTGTTGTTGTTGAACGCGGCGATCTGCATCGTGTCTTTCAGCAAGCATGGCCCGGCAGCCAGGCCCGCACCCGGCATGTCGGCAGCGCGTGGGTACTTGTACGTGATCGCGCGGCGGATCCGTTCGAAGTCCAGACCGAAGTCATTCGCCACCATATAGAGCTGGTTGGCGGTTGCGAACTTGATGTATCGCCACGTGTTTGTGAACAACTTGGCGAGCTCTGCCTCTTCGGGTTCGACGTTGACGATCTCGTCGGTGAGATTTCTGAACAATCGTTCTGAGCGTTCGCGCGCGCGCTCCGTGCGCGCACCCACGATCTGTGGAAGCGTCGTCAGCTCCTCCATAGCGCGGCCCTCGGCGATCCGCTCGGGGCAGAATGCGACGTCCACCTGATGGCCGTATGACGCGAGCTGTCGCTCGACAAGCGCGGTGACGCCCGGATAGATCGTGCTGCGCAAGATCACGATCTGGCCGTCGACGAAGAACTCGCGACATGCATCGAGAGCACGCGGGATCGCTTGGGGATCGGGATTGAGATGCTCGTCCACCGGTGTGCCGATCACGACGACAACGTGCTCGCCCGTGGAAACCGAGGACGGGTCCGAGGTGGCAACCAGGGTGCCGGCCGGCACCACCCTGTCCATGACCGCCTGGGCCCCCGCTTC
>JBHELU010000251.1:0-4436 GCA_046262955.1 Actinomycetota bacterium
CCGCGATGGGAGACGTGGCAGCCGCGTTCTTCGGGTATCCGGCCGAGCATCTGCTGATCACCGGCGTAACCGGCACCAACGGCAAGACGACGACAGCCTTCTTGCTGGCCGGGATCCTCGAGCAGGACGGCATGGCCCCCGGTTTGATCGGGACGATCGAGACCCGCGTCGGAGGCGAGCGTATGCCCGGTGCTCGAACGACACCCGAGTCTGTCGATCTTCAGCGTTTGTTCCGTGCCATGGTCGACTCCGGTTCGAAGGCCGTTGCGATGGAGGTGACCTCGCACGCGCTCGTCTTGGGACGGGTGAATGGGATCAGGTTCCACGCTGCTGGGTTCACGAACCTCACCCAAGACCACCTCGATTTCCACACCGATATGGAGGACTACTTCGCCGCCAAGCGGGCTCTCTTCGTCGACGGACGAACCGAAAAGGCTGCCATCAATGTCGACGACCCTTACGGCCGAAGACTTTTGGGAGAGGTGGGAGTTCCGGCATTGTCGTTCGGGTCGACGGCAGACGCCGACGTGCATGCACACGACGTTGTGTTCGCTCCATCGAGTAGCTCGTTCGGGATCACGACGCCCAAAGGCGAGATCTCGGTCGAGACACCATTGATCGGTGCATTCAATGTGAGTAACTGCCTTGCCGCCGCGGCCATCGCGTTGCAGGCGGGAATCTCGTTGGCGGCGATAGAGCGTGGGCTCTGCGCGGTCACCTCGGTGCCGGGTCGGTTCGAGGTCGTCGACGAAGGCCAGCCGTTCACAGTGGTCGTCGACTATGCGCATACCCCCGACTCGTTGGACAACGTTCTGCGAGCGGCACGCGGCGTGACACGCGAGGGCCGCGTTATCTGTGTCTTCGGATGTGGGGGCGATCGTGATCGCTCGAAGCGGCCATTGATGGGCGCTGTTGTCGCCCGTCTCGCGGACGTGTGCATCGTCACCTCGGACAACCCACGCTCGGAGGACCCGGGTGTGATCGTCGGCGAGATCCTCGAGGGAGTGGAAGGGGAGCGCGCGACCGGAGCGGATGCGGTCGACGTGGACCGGCGTGCAGCGATCGGGGTGGCGCTGACGATGGCTCAGGCAGGCGACGTAGTCGTCATCGCCGGAAAGGGCCACGAAACGGGGCAGGAGTTCGCCGACGTCACGGTGCCCTTCGACGATCGGGAAGTGGCCCATTCATCGCTGCGAGCGATCGGCTTCGCGAAGGGCGGCGCGCAGTGACAAACATCATGCTTGCGGGTCTCGTGGCGTTGGTAACGACGTTGCTCGGAACACCGGTCGCCATCCGTCGCTTCAGAGCCCGCGGTTGGGGACAGCTGATCCGCGAAGAAGGCCCCAAAGCTCACTACGAGAAGCACGGCACGCCGACGATGGGTGGGCTGGTGATCCTGTTCGGCACGGTGGTCGGCTACTTGGTCGGTCACGTGGGGACCGGTGGGATAACGCCGTTCAGGGACTCGGGCGTCCTCGCGATGCTCACGATCATCGCTCTCGCCTGTCTCGGCTTCGCCGACGACTTCATCAAGATCCGAAAGGCTCGTAACTTGGGCCTTCGATCGCGGGCGAAATTCATCGGTCAGCTCGCCATCGGAGCGGTGTTTGCGGTGGCCGCGGTACATGTCGTCGGCTTGAAAACCGACATCTCTTTCTTTCGCGCCACCGCGCTCGATATCGGCATCGTCTTCTACGTGTGGGTCTTCTTGATGATGGCGGCCTCTTCAAACGGCGTGAATCTCACCGACGGTTTGGATGGGCTGGCGGTGGGCTCCGCGGCTCAAGTGCTTGCCGCATTCGTGGTGATCGGTTTCTGGGAGTTCCGCCACCCCGTCTTCTACGAATGGCACCAGACCGGTTCCGATCCATTCGAGCTGGCGATCGTCGCTGCTGCGCTATTCGGTGCTTGCGCAGGATTCCTGTGGTGGAACACGGCTCCCGCAAAGATCTTCATGGGTGACACCGGGTCGATCATGCTCGGGGGCGCGATGGCGGTGCTCGCCGTCTTGCTGAACACGCAACTGTTACTGATCGTGATGGGCGGCCTGTACGTCGTCGAGACCCTGTCCGTCATCGCACAGGTGGCGGTCTTCAAAAGGACGGGAAACCGCGTCTTCTTGATGGCGCCGATCCATCATCACTTCGAACTTGCGGGGTGGCCCGAATTCACGGTGATTGTGCGTTTCTGGGTGCTGTCCGGCCTTTCGGTCGCGTTCGGGGTCGGGCTGTTCTACGCGGATTTCATCTCCAAGGGCGGACTGAAGTGAATCTCGCGGAAAAACGCGTCCTCGTTTGTGGGCTCGGCGTCAGTGGGCGCGCGGCAGCCTTGGCTCTCCTCAAGCGCGGTGTGCGCGTGACGGTCGTCGACGACTCCGACTCCGAACGTGTGCGCAGGACGGCCACCGAGCTAGTCAAAGCGGGAGCCGATGTCTTGGATGGCGAGCATCCTGATGTCGAGGATTTCGATCTCGCGATCCTGAGCCCCGGGATCCCGCCACGTTCTTTGATCGTCCATCGTTTGAATGACGCAGGTGTCGAGGCATGGAGCGAGGTCGAGCTCGCTTACGTGCTGGCCGACTGCGACTTCCTCGCGGTCACCGGTACGAACGGGAAAACGACGACCACTTCACTGCTGGCTGCGGTATTGGCCGAAGCCGGCGTCGACTCTCTTGCTGCAGGGAACATCGGAACCCCGTTGATCGAAGCGATCGAGCAGGTCGGAGTGGGCGGAGCTCTTGTTGTTGAGGTATCCAGCTTCCAGCTTGCAACGATCCACACCTTCAGACCGGTCGTGGGCGTCATCCTCAATGTTGCCGAAGACCACACCGACTGGCACGGGTCCTTCGACGCATACGCGGCGGCGAAGGGACGCATCTCCGAGAACCAGCTGCCGGGTGACAAGCTGATCTACAACACGGACGATGAGGTTGCGGCGGCCCTCGCGGCGGCCGCTCCCTCGACCACGATCCCTTTCTCTGCGATCTCGGCACCTCCCGAGGGGGTCGGCATCGACGGCGATGCCCTTGTCTCGAAGGGCGCGCGCATCCTTGATGTCACGGACATATCGCTTCCTGGCCGACCCGGTCTGGAAGACGTGTGTGCAGCCACGGCCGCCGCGCTCGCCTACGGGATCGACGCTTCCAGCATCCAGCGCGCGGTCGAGTCATTCCGCCCGCTCCGGCACCGGCTACAGACGATCGCGGTGACCGACCAGATCTCTTTCATCGACGACTCGAAAGCAACGAATCCTCATGCCGCTCGAGCCGCTGTCAGAGATCTCCAGGACGTGGTGTTGATCGCCGGTGGTCGAAGTAAGGGGATCGACCTTCAGGTGATGGCCGACACCGTCCCGCCGGTCATTGCGGTTGTCGCGATCGGAGAAGCGCAAGACGAGATCGAAAAGGTCTTCTCTGGGCTCGTCCCGGTCGAGCGTGCGGCGTCGATGCAGGTTGCCGTCGAGCGCGCGTGGAAGAGATCTGTTCCCGGAGGATCCGTCTTACTTTCACCTGGGTGTGCGAGCCTGGACATGTACGAGAGCTACGCAGAGCGTGGCGAGGACTTCGCCCGCGCCGTTCGCGCGCTGTTGGCCTCGGACCTGAGCCAGACGCAGAAGTAGGAGCAAGGGGAGCCGGGGATGGCGACACAGACGGAGCGGCTCGGCAGGTCGCGCACACGGGCACGGTCCCGTTCTTCTGTCACCCGTCTTCGACCCAGCCATCCGGCCATCCTGCTGAGCGTGGTGACCGGCTCACTCGTTCTGCTGGGATTGATCATGGTTCTGTCGGCCTCGTCGGTCACTTCGTTCGCGCAGAGCGGATCGTCCTTCTCGGTCTTCAACAAGCAACTCGTGTGGACGGCGCTCGGGATCGTTGGTTTCGTCCTATTCGCTCAGCTCGACTACCACCGCTTGCGTGGATTTGGCTATGTGCTGATGGCGCTCTCGATAGTGCTGCTATTCGCGGTGCTGATCCCGGGTGTCGGAGTGACCGTGGGTGGAAGCGCGCGGTGGATCGGGCTCGGCCCCTTGTCGATCCAGCCGTCGGAGATCGCAAAGCTCGCGCTGGTCCTTTTTGCCGCCGATGTGTTCTCGCGTAAAGACGAGCGCAGTTTCGACTCGTTCAGTCATACCGTCCTTCCGCTGCTTCCCATCCTCGCGATCGTGACGGGTCTGATAATGATGCAGCCCGACTTGGGAACGACGGTGATCGTGGGTGCCTTGGGTCTCGGAATGTTGTTCATCGCCGGTGCGCCGCTTGCCTATCTGTTCCCTCTTGCAACCTCGGGCAGCGCGATCGCGGTCGCCGCGGCACTCATCGAGCCGTACCGCAGAGCAAGGATCCTGTCCTTCTTGCATCCATGGAAGACGCCACTCACTACCGGTTATCAGACGATCCAGTCGCTGATCGCGATGGGCACCGGCGGGTGGGCCGGGGT
>JBHELU010000252.1:0-14910 GCA_046262955.1 Actinomycetota bacterium
GCGTGGGCCGCTACCTCAAGAAGAAGAATCCGGATATCCAGATCGTCGGAGCCGACCCGGAAGGATCGATCTACACGGGCGAGATCCATCCCTATCTCGTCGAAGGGATCGGCAAAGAGTCTTGGCCGGAGATCGTCGACACGAACGTCATCGATCGGTGGGTGACGGTGAGCGACAAGGATTCATTCCTCACCGCGCGGCGGTTGACGCGCGAAGAAGGCCTGCTTGCCGGAGGTTCATGCGGCACCGCGGCGTGGGCCGCGCTCGAGGTGGCGAAAGACCTGGGCCCTGAATCCGTGATCGTTGTGATCCTGCCCGACTCGGGAAAGAACTATCTGTCGAAGCTCTACGACGAATCTTGGATGCTCGAACACGGATTCGTCGACCGGCCGCAGACCTCGGTGCGCATCGGCGAGGTCCTGAAAACGAAGCAGGAGACCGAGTCCGAGATCCCCGATCTCGTGGCCGTTCTCCCCCACGAGAAGGTGGGCCGAGCCATCGACGTGCTTCAGGAATACGGGATCTCGCAGCTTCCCGTCGCGAAGAGCGAGCGGCCCGACGAGATCACCGAGATCTTGGGCTCGATCCACGAGCGAAGCTTGCTCGATCGTGTCTTCCGAGATCGCGACGCGATCGGCCGCGACGTGGTCGAGGTGATGGACGCACCCTTGCCTGTGGTTCAGACCTCGGCTTCGTTAGAAGAGATGTTCGAGGGCCTTTCACGCGGAGCAGAAGCGATCGTCGTGGCCGATGGGTCCCGCCCCGCTGGGGTGCTCACGAGAGCCGATCTCCTCGAGTTCCTTTCGCGTCAGGGCGGTTAGGAGAGAGCCCTTTCTAAGTCCGCGATGAGATCGTCGGGATGCTCGATCCCGACGGACAGACGGATCAAGCCGGGTGAAACCTCCATCCCCGATCCGGCGAGGCTGGCATGGGTCATCTGGTGCGGATGCTCGATCAGCGATTCCACGCCTCCCAGGGACTCGCCCAGGAAGAACAACTTGGTGCGCGCGCAGACCTCCAGCGCGCGCTCCTCACTCGCCAGCTCGAACGACACCATGCCCCCATAAAGAGGTTCACCGGAGGCGGCCATCTGCTTCGCGGCGAGGTCGTGGCCGAGATGCTGCGGGAGCCCGGGGAAGTAGACCTTCACGATGTCGTCTCGTTGGGCCAGCCACATCGCAACACGATCCGCGTTCGCGCTGTGAGCGCGCATGCGGATCCCAAGCGTCTTGAGACCTCTTAGAAGGAGCCAGCAGTCGAACGGACCCGGGATGGCACCCGCGGCGTTCTGCAGGAAGCGCAGTCGGGAAGCCAGCTCTTCATCCGATGTCGTGATGACCCCGGCAACGAGATCCGAATGGCCGCCCAGGTACTTCGTAGCGGAATACCAGACCGCATCGGCCCCCAGTTCGAGTGGCTGCTGCAAGAACGGCGTAGCGAAAGTGTTGTCGACGAGAAGCTTTGCTCCGACGGAATGAGCCAGCTGCGAGATGCGTGCGATGTCGCACACCTTGAGAAGGGGGTTGCTGGGCGTCTCGATGATCACCAAGGCTGCGCCTCCATCGAGCGCTTGCTGGATCGCATCGACGTCGGTCATGTCGACCGCTTGGTATTCGATCCCCAGACCCGCGAACACCTTGTCGAACAGCCGGTAGGTGCCGCCGTACACATCGTCCGGGATCAAGACCCTGTCGCCGGTGGTCAACGTCATCCCCAGAGTGGCCAGAGCCGCCATGCCGGATCCGAACGCGATGCCGTGAGAAGCGTCGTCGAGAGCGGCCATGCATGTCTCGAGCGCATGCCTGGTGGGATTGTCGGTTCTCGCATATTCGAATCCCCGGGGCGCGCCTACCGCATCTTGGACAAAAGTCGATGTTTGATAGATGGGCACGACTGCAGCACCGGTTGCAGAATCCGGGTCCTGTCCGGAATGGATCGCTCTGGTTTCGAAGCGCATACCATCGGTCACGTCGACTCCAATCGATGTGGTGCTTGCAAAGGAGCTGATCGGAACTGGATATCACGCCCGCGGGGGCTTGGGTTGCGGTCGTCGGTCAGTGGCGCTCCGGCCAAGGCAGGCTTCCCCTTCCGTATCTGCAAGCGGTAGAGGCCGCCGGTATTCACCCCCGCGCCCTGCTCACTTTTGACCTGCCCCGCGATGAGCTGGTCCCCGAAGGCACGGACTTCACGCTGGGTCTCGATCCGGACGACGCCTCGGTCCTGGATGGAGCGTCGGCTCTCGTCCTGCCCGGCGGCGGAGACATCGACCCCCAGCTCTACGGACGCCCACGGCATCCTCGGACCCACAAGGTCAGCCACCGGCGCGACCACTTCGAGATGACGCTTCTCGAGCGCGCGCTCGCCGAGGACATGCCCGTGCTCGCGATCTGCAAGGGCATGCAGCTCCTAAACGTTTACCTGGGCGGAACTCTGATCCAGCACTTGCTGGACGACGGCAACAAGCTGGATCACGACCGAGACAGTCCTCGAGCCGACGTCGTCCACAAAGTCAGGTTGAAGGAGGGTTCCAGGCTGGCGCGCATCTATGGGACCACCGAGCTCGAGGTGAACTCACATCACCACCAAGGGCTCGACGACGTCGCCTCCGATCTCGAGCCGGTTGGGTGGGCGCCGGATTCTGTGCTCGAGGCCGTCGAGCACCGCAGTCGCAGCTGGGTCATCGGCGTTCAGTGGCACCCGGAAGCGATGGCTCCGGTACACCCGATGCAAGCAAAGCTCTTCGACGCACTTGCCGAGGCCGCCCGAACCCATCACGAGGCGAGCAGCGCCACAGCGCGCTCTGCCTAGGGCGGCCTTTAAGGCGAGGGCGAAGGACTCGGAGCTGCACCGATAACGGGGGCCGGGATGCCCATGACCGACGCGGTATCCCTCGCAGCCCTCGAATAAGACAGCCGCTCTGCGACGACCGGCGCGGTCGAGGTAACCAGGGCCCCGAAGACCGAGCCGTCCGTGTACTTCCCTATAGCGACTTGGATCCTGGAGCCGCTGCGCAACGTAAGCGCTGTGAGCTTCGACGGCTGCAGCGGCGATCCGCCATCCCGCGTGAGAGTGATCGAGATCGTCGCGTCGTCCGGGCTCGCGTTCATGAGGATGATGCTTTCGGAGGTCGGCGATGCAGTAGCCGGGGGAACGAACAGGTGCTCGGATGGCCTTACTGCTCCCAACTCGGAGCTCCTGCCAATGATCTTCCTCGTGTCGTAGGTCATCGTGCGCGCGACCGCGATGGGGACACCGTTCGAGCTCTGAACGATCGCACCGAGCCCGCCAAGGTGAGACTGCTTCGCTTTCAATGCATGCGGCAGAGAAACGAGGTGGGCACCGTCTGGAGGAACAGCGATGTTCACGAGCTTTGGTGGTTGGACGATCTCCCTATCGCCGATCAGGCTGACGGTCACGCGTGCCTCGCGTCGATTCGGGTTCACCACGGTGAGGGTTTCGTCCAATCCCGACCCGACCCCACCGTCGGGGAAGTACCAGCGGAGTGCGCTGTCGGGCGCGCCGACCGCTCCTTGGACGCCCGTCGGATGCCCTTTCGGTTTCGCAAACATCACGTTCCAAGCCGTAACTCGACCGCGGATCGTGTCGACCTGAACGCCAAGCGTCGCTTGGGTCAGGATGAACTTATTGAGCTTGATCGTTGTCGCTCCTCGCGCCGGAACCGGTTTATCTGCCAGGTTCGCCTTGGCTCGCAAGCCGGACGATGTCAAGAACGACACTCGGACAACCGCCTCATCGGGAAACGGGTTGTAAAGAAGCAATCGCTCGTCGTAACCGAGTGCACTCGAACCGGCCGGGAGGAACCAATGCGCGGAGGCCTGGTCGGTGCAGGGCATCGCGGCAACGCCTTTGACGGGGGCGGTAAAAGAGACCAGCTGCGTGGCTCCGATCGGAGCGTCGTAGCCCACGACGTTTACGGCTTGCCGACCAAGCTCCTTCTTGTAGAGAAGATGTTCGGGGCCGAGCGTGCTCCGAGATGGGGAACGAGGCTCGATCCCAACTTTCGCCGAAGAGGTCTGATCGAAAGTCTGAACCGCGAGGCTCCGGTCCCCCGACGTGTCGGCAAGGAATGGCGGACAGAAATCGGCTCTGGCTTCGAACAGCGGTGACGGAGTGGTTGCGACTGCAGGCACCGGAGTCCCCTTCAGGTCAAGAGCTGCGCCCAAACCGACCACGACGGCAAGGACGATGGCGATCACGATCTCGTAACGCGGGATCATTCGATTACTTTCTGTGGGGCCCGAGCGCGGCGCGAGAAAGCTGCGCCCACAACCACGATCCAGGCAAGAGTTATCGCCAGGAGAAGCAGTAACGAGGTAGTGCGCCGCGCGTAGCGCAAGGTCAGATCGCCTCGCACACCTTTCGGGATAGCGAAAGCGTTTCCCCAGCCGCCATCGACCCGATCAAGCCGCTCGTCTCCGATCGAAGCCGCCCAGCCGCCCGATCGCTGCTCGGCCAAGAAGACGAACCCGGGACCGGCCACGCTTTTTTCCCTATAAGACGAAGCATTCAGCTGCCCGGCTATCTCTCTCTCGATCGATGTCGTATCCGAAGTGATGTCGGGCTTGTTTTGATCGATCGCGGTCACCCATGAAGGCAACGCGCTGTACACGCCGGCGCGCGCTACCGGTGAGTCGATACTGAACAAGTTGAAGGTGGCCGCGCTTCGAGTGAGCGTCAAGTCTCGCTGCGCGAGCCACGGCCGCGCCTCCGGACCCGATTGCACGACGACATAACCGACATTGAATGCCGCCAGCAAACTGCCCCCTCTGTCGGTCGTCCCGGTTTCGATGGACGACACGACGCGATCGAAGGCTCCGTCTCCAACGTCTTCGTTGCGGCCGAATAGATCCGTCAGCTCTTGCCCTTTGGGGCCGGTCAGGAAATAGCCCTTCGGGACGAAGCGAGAGGACGTAGCTTCATTGGGTAGCCACTTCTCGCCGACCCACAGCGCGCGGAACTGACCCGATTGCTGTCCTGCGGCACCCAACACCGAATCGATCTGCGCTGTAACGCGCGCGCTGTCGGACGAGCTTCCCTGCCCCGGAGCCCACTCTCCATGCCACAGCGAGGGCAGCAGAGCCCCGACAGCGAGCAGCAACCCGACCGAAAGCCCTGTAATGGTGAGGGCATGAGTCAGCCCGAGACCTCGGCGCGGTAGATCGAGACGAAGTGAAGCGACAGCAAGACCGGCAAGCGCAGCAAAGGCCACCGCGGGGATGGCTCCAGCTTCAGTCGGTGTCGCGACCAGCGGTCGCAAGAGCCCGGATGCGAACAGCGCAACGAACAATCCAGAGGCAACAACCAGCGACCACAGCGCGAACGCGACGCGCCGGCGCTGACCTTCGCCCACGACCAGAGCAACGAGTCCCAACAACGTGAGGCCGAGACCGAAGAGGGCCGGCGCTTTGGGGGTCTGACCCAGGACGACGCTCAACATGCCGTGGTTCTGGAACGAGTGAGCGAACGTCTTCCAAGACGGGTCCGAGATCAGCACCGAGAAACTCGAGCCGGGTCGACCCCAAGTCGCACTCCATGGGAGCAGGAGCACCCAACCGATCAGCAATCCAATGAGACAGGAAGCAAGAGACGGGACAACGCGTCGCCCCTTGTGCATCACTGCACCGACGGCAGTAAGGACGATGGCGACCACTGCGTAGAGGATCAAAGAGCCGGGCACGAATGCAGCCGATATGGCCGCAGCAAGGCTCACCCGAGCGACGGATTGCCCCCTGACCCATCCAGGGGGCCGAACCCAGCCCGTTAGTCGAAGCATCGAGAGGATCACGAACGGCGCCGTTGCACCCAACACGAGAGCGCCGAGGTCTCCACCGCGAAGGCCGCTGTAGCCGATCGGGCCGAGCACGTAGGCGACACCGGCTGCAACGCGCCCGACGCGGTCGACGACGTCGGAAACCAGCTTGTAAGCGCCGATGAACCCGATCACACCGAGGGCCAGGACCAAGAGCTTCTGGGCAAGCGCGACGTTGCCCAGGGCGGCCAGTGGGAACGCGCCGAGCATCAGGAACGCCGGGGGGGCGGGCCCGGGTTGTCCCAGACCGACGGATTGCCACGGCGAAAAGAACGCGCGCACCAGTCCCGTGACGCGATCGGGATATGGCAGGAGCTCGCCGACCGAGGACGGTGGTGCCCACAGGAAGTGTCTGAAGCCCAAGAGCAGAAGAACGATCGCAACCGCGGCCCCGGCACCCGCCCAGCCACGCAGCCGCCTGCCGATCACGCGCGCCTGAGCACTTCGTTGTGCGAGCACCTCGGCCCGGCGTCCCCACCTGTCCCCGACGTTCTCGATCAGATGGGCGCCGTACGACCGGACGCGCGTCGATTGACGCACCGTCAGTCGCCTGAGTCTGCCGTCCGAGACGCGTCGCTTCCGCTGCACCCGCGCGCGCTCGGAAAGGGTTTGCGGGAAGGTGATGAAGTTCCACAGCAGCGCTCTGCCCAGGTTGACAATCTCACCGGGCTCGCGAAGGACGACGAAGCCCAGCATCTCGATGAAGGCGAGCAACACGAACTGAGGAAGTAGCGCCACCAACCGTGGACCGGAAACGTTCTTGGTGACCGTGCGAAGTCGATTGCGCCGGATGTAGTAACGAATCGGTTTGAAGCGTGACGTTCGCTGTCCGGTGGCAAGGGCGATCGCGTGCCGCGCTTTGGCTTTCGGTTCGACCCTTACCGAATGGCCCGCAACTCTTGCCCTCCAGCACAGGTCCAGGTCTTCGGAGAACGCCTTCATCGTCGAGTCCCACCCACGCATCGAGCGAAAGACGTCGTGGCGCATCAGCATGCAGGTCGACGTCACGTAGAACACCTCGACCGACGCATCGTGTTGACCGAGGTCGATCTCGTCCTCGTCCAACCCCTTGTAGGGATAGCCGAAGCGGTCGGCCGACATGCCCACTTCCTCGAGGCGCGCGGGGTCATCCCACGCGACGACCTTGGGGCCCACGATCGCGATCGAGTCCTCGGTAAGGATCCGAGCGACCATCCATTCGAGCGACTCAGGAGTGAGAGCCGCGTCGTCGTGGATAAACAGCAGCAGATCTGCATCCGTTCTCACTCGCGAGAGAGCCCAATTGATGGCACCGCCGAAGCCCAACGGCCGCGGTGTCCTTAGGTACGCCCACCGGCGCCGTTTCAGGTGGCGCTTGGCGACGCGCTTCAACGGCCTGTCCGGCTCGCGGGTCGAGGCATCGTCGACGACGAGAACGTCCAGAGTCGGATACGTCTGCGTGTTCAGGCCGACGAGACTGTCCGTCAGCCACTGCCGGCCATTGTGCGTAACGACGATCGCGAGGACGCTCGGGATCTCCTGGTCGTCGGTGATCGCCGGGCGCGCCGTTTCGCTCTCAACCAAGGTAGAAGCCATGTGGTTTAGAAAACTACGCTGCGACGGTGCCGTAGAGGGTGGTTCTCTTGCGAGGTACTCGCCCGATCGATCGGATGAGGCTCTCCATCTCTTCCGGCGTCAGTTCCTGTCCGTGGCTCGCGCCTGCCGCGCGAGAGATGTTCTCGTTCATCAAAGTGCCGCCCAGGTCGTTGGCGCCGGCCTGAAGAGCGAGCTTTGCTCCCTCGGTTCCCAGCTTCACCCAAGAGACCTGGATGCTGTCGATCTGTCCGGACAGCGCGACGCGCGACACGGCGTGCATCTTCAGCGTTTCGTCGAAGGTCGGGCCGCGTCTAGCAAGTCCTTTCAGGTAGATCGGCGCGGCCATATGCACGAATGGAAGAGGAACGAACTCGAACAATCCGCCGGTTGAATCGGCGATCTGCTTGTGGAGCTCGCGGACCACGACCAGATGGCGCGCCCAATTCTTTGGGCCTTCGACGGAGCCGAACATGATCGTCGCGTTCGATCGCAAACCCAAAGAGTGCGCGGTGCGATGGACCTCGCACCACTGCTCGGTGGTGATCTTGTCCGGGCAGATGAGCGCGCGGATGTCGTCGTCTAGGATCTCAGCTGCTGTCCCCGGCAATGTCTTCAACCCCGCGTCGCGCAGACGCGTCAAGAACTCTTCGACCGAGAGGCCAGATGTCTCGGCCCCCTGCCACACTTCTAGCGCCGTGAATGCATGAACGTGGATTTCCGGCACGCGCTCTTTAACGGCGCGCAGGTATTCGAGATAGTGGTCTCCCGTGAAGGAGTGGTGGATGCCACCCTGCATGCAAACTTCGGTGGCACCCTTGTCCCACGCCTCCTGAGCGCGCGTTGCAACTTCTTCGGGTGATAAGAGATAGGGCTCACCGCGCAGGTTCAGAGATTTGGGGCCCTTGGAGAAAGCACAGAACCCGCAGCGGAAATAGCACATGTTCGTGTAGTTGATGTTCCGGTTGACGACGTACGTCACCTCGTCGCCTACAAGCTCCTTTCGTAATGCGTCTGCGGTTGCATAGAGACGCTCGGTCTCAGCACCGCGCGCGGTGAACAGGAGGGCTATCTCGTCCTCGTCTAGCTCCTGCCCGTCGTCGGCCTTGTCCAGGGCGGCGGTGATCGATCGGCGGATGATCCGACCCGGGACGCGCCACGCACCGGCGGCTGCCGCTTCGACGACGATCCGCTCTTCGTCCGGAGGAGGTTCTGATGCTCCCGAAAACCACGACTCTGTCCGTCGTAACCCCTGCCCGTCGATCGCGTCGAGCACCTTGGCCTTGAGATCCGGCGCGATCCATCGTTCGAGCGCGTCGGGTGTGGCGATGTAAGGCGGATGCGTGGCAAGGCGTTGGGTAAGCGAGAATCCCTTGCTGTTCGTCACGTCGCGCAGCTCGTTCAGATGGGGCCAGGGTCGCTCCGGGTTGACGTGATCGGGGGTGACCGGCGACACGCCACCCCAATCGCTCAAACCCGCATCTAGATAAGACCCGTATTGGCCGGGGGTCAGGTTCGGGGGGGCTTGGATCGCAACCTCCGCCGGCATGACCAGACGGGCGAGCGCGATCGCAAGAAGCATGTCGTCGACAGTCGGCTCTGGATAGCCCGCCATCGCGGTTTCGTGCTTGGCCCTGAAATTCTGGACGATCACTTCCTGGATGTGGCCGTGCACTTCATGGGAGGCGCGGATCGCGAGCAGAGCCTCGACGCGTTCTCCAAATGTTTCGCCGATCCCTACGAGGATGCCCGTCGTAAACGGGACCTTTGCCCGACCGGCAGACTCCAACGTCTGTAAGCGCGCCTCCGGTTTCTTGTCGGGAGCCCCGAAGTGGGCCATCCCGCGACCAAGCAGCCGCTCGGACAGGGTCTCCAACATCGTTCCCTGACTGACCGAAACGTCGCGCAGCGCTAACGCATCGTTGATGGTGAGCACGCCCGGATTCGCGTGGGGGAGAAGCTCGGTGTTGTCCAGCACGGCTCGGCATGCATCGATCAGATAAGCGATCGTGGACTCGTAGCCCATCGCCTCGAGCTCGTCGCGGGCGACTCGCCACTTCCGCTCGGGCTTGTCACCGAGAGTGAAGAGAGCCTCCTTGCAGCCGGCGACCTCGCCTGCTCGAGCTATGTCCAGGACCTCGTCTATCGACAAGAACGCGCTTTCCCCGGGGATCGGCGGGTGGGCAAACGTGCAGTAACCGCACGAGTCGCGACAAAGCTTTGTGAGCGGGATGAACACCTTCTTGGAGTACGTAACGAGGCAGCCGGTGGTGTCATCGCGGAGCCCGCCGGCACTTTCGATCACGACCTCAGGTGCCGATCGCGCCAACCCCGCCATCTCGTAGATCTCGTCGTCGTTCAAACGATCCCCGCGGCCGGCGCGCAGCGCCAGAGTCTCGAGGCGGGTCATGTCGGGCAGGCTACTAGACTCCTACGCCGTCACATCTCTTACTCCCAAGGAGCCGCACTTAGTGGATGTAACCGCGCTCGCCGGAGGAGTCGGCGGCGCCAAGCTTCTGGTCGGATTGGATCGCGTCCTCACGGAAAGAGGAACGTTGACCGCGGTCGTCAACACCGGGGATGACGCCACCATCTACGGCACACATGTCTCCCCCGACGTCGACATAGTCACGTACTGGCTCTCAGGTCTTGCCGATACAGAAAGAGGTTGGGGCATCTCCGGCGACACATTCACCGTCGTCGATGCGATGCAGACCTTGGGTGTCGACGCGTGGTTCCGTCTGGGAGACCGGGACCTGGCGACGTGCATGCACCGCACGCAGCGTCTCGAAGATGGAGCTCGTCTGACGCAGATCACAATGGAGATCGCTACGGCTCTCGGCGTTAAGCCGCGCATCCTTCCGATGTCCGACGATCCCGTAAGAACGAAGGTCGAAAGCGTCGATGGAAGGCAGTTGGACTTCCAGGAGTACTTCGTAAGAGAACGGTGTGAGCCCGAGGTGTCGGCCATATCGTTCGACGGTCTCGACACCGCGAAACCAACCTCCGAGGTTCTGAGCTCACTTGCCGGAGCGGACGCGATCGTCATCTGTCCTTCGAACCCGCTGCTGTCGATCGGGCCGATACTCGCTCTCCCCGGCGTTGCAGAGATCCTCCGGCAGCATCCACGCGTCATCGCGGTCTCTCCGATCGTCAACGGCCGCGCATTGAAGGGCCCCGCCGACCGCCTTCTCTCGCGGCTGGCAGGAGAGGCAAGCGCGTCTCAGGTTGCTCGTCTCTATGCATCTTTCTGCAACACGTTTGTCCTGGACGAGTCGGATCCGGACGAGCTCCCCAAAGTCGAGGGGCTGGAGATCAAAGCGGTCGCCACGGACACGATCATGAAAGACCACATCGCGTCCGAGCGTCTCGCCCGCGCTGTGCTCGAGTTATGACTCCCCTGGCGATCGTTCCGATAGCCGGCATCCCGGAGATATCTCCGGGCGACGATCTCGCGACCGCGATCGTCGAAGCGGCAGGAACCGACGCATTCGATGACTCTGACGTGGTCGTCGTCACTCAGAAAGTTGTGTCGAAAGCCGAAGGTCGTTTGGTTCCCGCCTCGGAGCGCGCTGCCGCGATCGAGAACGAGTCCAAGCGCACCTTGCGGCGAACCGGCGAGATGACAATCTCGGAAACAAAGCACGGGTTCGTATGCGCAAACGCCGGTGTCGACGCCTCGAACATCGAAGGCGACGAAATAGCGCTTCTCCCCGAGGATCCAGACGCTTCGGCACGCGGGCTGCGCTCGCGGCTCGAGCATCTAACCGGTCGTCGTCTGGGCGTGATCATCAGCGACACTTTCGGCAGAGCGTGGAGGATCGGACAGACCGACGTAGCTATCGGAATCGCAGGGATCGATCCCTTCATCGATTACCGCGGGACGACCGACGTCCAGGGCCGCGAGCTTCTCGCCACGTCCATCTGCATCGCGGACGAGCTTGCCGGAGCTGCTGAGATCGTGATGGGCAAAGCCAGCCAGGTCGCCGCGGCGATCGTCAAGGGAGCACCCGTCCGGTTCGCACGCTCGTCCATGCAGGCAGTGGTACGACCCCCCGCGCAAGACCTCTTCCGATGAATCTGGAAGAAGCCGTCGCGCAAAGACGCAGCGTGCGGGCGTTTACCCGCGATCCGGTACCGAGAGAGGCGGTAGAGCGGGCGATCGCCCTGGCAGTCCAGGCCCCCGCGCCGCATCACTCGGCGCCGTGGCGATTCGGGCTGGTTGCGGGTCCAGAACGGAAGGACGAACTGTCGCGCGCCATGGGGGTCGCATGGGAGGAAGACCTACGTCGCGACGGACTCGGCAATCGGCGGATCCGTTCGATCCTCGACCGCTCGCATGCTCTATTGACGTCGACACCCCTGCTGGCGATCTGTTGCGCCGACATGACCAGATCTCACGTCTACGAAGATCGACGAAGAGACCGGGCCGAGTGGAGCCTCTTTGCTCATGCAGTTGGCGCCGCGTTGCAGACCTTCATGCTGTCCCTCGCATCCGATGGCATCGCATCGTGCTGGATCTCGGCCCCCGTGTTTTGCGGCGACACCGTCAAGCAGGTGCTCGGCTTGCAGCCCAACGTAGAACCGCATGCCCTGGTGTTGGTTGGGTACGCGTCGCCCGACTACGTCCCGCGGCCGCGACCTCAGCCAAACGCCGCCGATTTTGTGGTTAGCGACTGGTAGCCTCGGTCGCCGATGGGAGCGGTGAATGTCTAAGAAACTCCAACAGAAGCAGGCTCGGCGCCAAGCCGAGGAGAAACGGCGCGCGGAGCTGCGCAAAGCTCAGTTCCGAAGGAATGCGATCACGATCGGGCTTGCGATCGTGATCGGCGGCGCGGCCGTCTTCATCATCATCCAGAACCGCACACCGTCGAGCGCCAACAAAGGCTCGTCGGTCGGAGGCTCCGTCTCGGCTGCAGACTGCACCGACATCGCAAATCCGAAGCTTCTCAAGGGGCTGCACATCCCGGTGGGACAAACGCATCGTCCTTACACGTCGACACCACCGACGTCCGGCCCCCACTACGCAGCGCCCGCGGGGCCGGTGGATCCCGGCTTCTATTCCGACGCGCTTCAACCGGAGGCGGTGCTGCACAACGAAGAGCACGGCATGATCGTGTTCTGGTATCGAGCGGACGCGCCATCGTCGGTGATCGACAAGCTGCAGAAGATCGTCGACCAGCAACCGGCAGCTACCGTCGCCGTTCCCTACGACCAAGTGCCGCCGGGTGAGAGCTTCTCGATGACTGCGTGGGGTCACATCCAGTCATGCCACGACGTCGCCCAGACGGTCGTCGACAAGTTCCGCACGCTTTATCAGGGCAAAGGCCCCGAGCAAGTGGGAGTGCCGACCTTCCAGGGCTAAGTGAGTCGCTAGTGCCCTTTGAAGTAGGCGACGGTGTGCTTGAGGCCTTCGTCCAGCCCGACCTGAGGCTTCCACCCGAGCATCGCGCCGGCCTTGCTCGCATCGACGACGATCCGCTGGAGCTCGCCCGGCCGCGCACCGGCGTAGACCGCGTCGTAGCGCGAGCCCGTGATCTCCTTGAGCTTCGTGAACAGCTCGTTCACAGACAGCTCGGTTCCACTTCCGATGTTGATGAGCTCGCCCTCACCGGAATCGCGCGCTGCCAGGAACGCGGCGACGACATCGTCGACGTAAACGAAGTCGCGCGTCTGCTTTCCATCGCCATAGATGGTGCAAGGACGACCCGCCAGCATCTTGCGCGAGAAGATCGCAACGACCTGGCCCTCGAGACCGACTTCGGATGCCGGTTCCTGGCGAGGTCCGTAGACGTTGGATAGAGCAAGCGCCGTGTAGTCCAAACCTTGAACCGCTTTGAAATAGCGCAGGTAGTCGAGAGCTACCTTCTTGGACACGCCGTACGGAGACTCCGGCATCGCTTCGGGCAGGAACACCTGATCTTCGGTGACCGGCAACCGGGACTGTTCCGGTTCGCCGTAGATGCAACCGCCCGAAGAAGTGAAGACAACTTTGCGGGTGCCCGACTCCGAAGCCGCCTGCAACACATTGAGCGTTCCGATCAAGTTGATCGTCGCATCGTTGATCGGGTCCTTGACCGACTTCCTAACGTCCACTTGAGCGGCGAGATGCATGATCACTTCAGGCTTCGTGCGCTTGATCAAGTCACTCACGGCATTCGAAGTGACATCGACTCGGTGGAAGTTGAACTTGCCGGTCGACGTCCGTCGCGCGTCGGAAAGATTGGCCAGCGCCCCCGATGACAGATTGTCGACTCCGAGAACGTCTTCCCCCTCTGCAAGAAGACGATCCACCAGATGGGAGCCGATGAATCCCGCGGCCCCCGTAACCATCACTCGCATGTCATGTCCTCGTTTCTGAGTGGTCTAGCCAGCCCGGATTTGCCTTCACGTATTCGTCCGCCTTCCGAAGTTCTTTTGGAGTGTTGACGGTCAGCCACACTCCCTCATGCCGGTACGCGCGTAGCCGCCCCTCGCCGGCAAGCTCTGGAAAGGTCGAGCTCTCGTGATCGCCCTTTTCGGGGAACCGCGCCAATGCTTCGTTCTCCAGAACATACACACCGGAGTTGACCCAGTGAGGAAGACGCGGCGCCTCCGTGAATCCGTGGACGACATCTTCGTCGTCGACCTCGACTATCCCAAACTGCGATACCAGCGGAGACACGACGAGCGTTGCCGCCCCGCCGGCGGCCTTGTGATGATGCAGCAGCTCGACAAGGTCGACATCCAGGAGCTCGTCTCCATTCAGCGCGTAAAGGGGGCCGGTGCCGGCGCGGGCCCGAGCAGCGAAACGGATGCCCCCACCTCTTCCAAGGGGCTCCGGCTCTCCCTCGACAACGATCTCGATCTCTTCGTTCGCTAGGCCCTGTCGGAAAGCGTCCTCTTGCGCGGCCGCACAGCTGACGATGACGCGTCCGACGGACGCCCTGCGGAGAAGCTCCAGTTGATACGCGATCAGCGGACGCCCGGCGATCTCGACGAGAGCTTTCGGTTTCCCTCCCGCGGCATTTCCGAGTCGCTCGGCTTTGCCGCCGGCGAGGATGATGGCTTCCACGCTAGTGCTTCGTCCAGTGAGGTTGGCGATGTTTTGCGGCGCGGAAAGTAAGCATGGCAAGGCCGCAGCGGAGGAGCGCACTTGAAAAGTGCGTGACGGAGTGAGAACGCAGCCAGGCGCCAGTTTTACGCCCGGAAAACGCGCTGGACCTTGCTGGTCGAGGCACCTGTGTTAGGAGCCGGTGATCCGGCGGAAAGAGAAGCCCACGATGGCGATTCCCGCGGCGACTACCGCAACACCGAGCCATCTCAGAATCGGTACGTGCTCGTGCAACACGAAGCGGGACACCAGGACCACGACGATGTAGCTCACCCCGACGAAGGGGTAGGCGACCGATAGAGGCACCTTCGACAGGACCAGCAACCAGAAGATGGCCGAGATGCCGAAAAGCGCAAGGCCGACCCAAAGTTTCGGCTGGCGCGCAGCACGCATCAAGGTGTGGCCCGCTGTGGCG
>JBHELU010000253.1:0-14632 GCA_046262955.1 Actinomycetota bacterium
GGGAGCTCGAGCTCAAGAAGTCGCCTTCGATCGCGGAGACGCTCGACTGGGTGAGCACGCTCCTTCATTTCTCGGTCACGACCCTGGACGAGGCGACACTTGCAAAGACTTTGCCCGTTCTCTTGAAGTACCGATCCGACATCGATAAGGCAACCGAGCATCTGAAGCTTCCGACCCCAGGCACGTAGTGCCGAGGCACTAAATGCTGGACCGGATGCTCGAGTTCACCGGCGCGTTGCGCGACGCCGGCGTTCCAGTGTCGGTTGGCGAAGACCTCGATGCCCTGAGCGCTCTCTCTTACGTATCTCTTGCCGACAAGCGGGCCGTCCATTCCGCGCTCGCCGCAACGATGGTGAAGACCGACGCACACCGAGATGCGTTCGACCTATTGTTCGAGCTCTACTTCGGAACGGGCCGTGGCGACGCTGCGGTCGACGCCGGTGATGAGTTAGCCGAGCAACGAAGCGCCGATGACGTGGCAGCCGCAGTTGGCGAAGCGATAGCAGGTGGCGTCGGTCAAGCGATCCGCGAGCTGGCGCGTGAAGCTGTCGCCCGCTTCGGTCGCGTCGACTCACCGTCGGGACAGTGGTGGTCGAACTACGAGGTCGCGCGCACTCTCGATCTCAACTCTCTTTTGGCTCGGCTCGAAAGGAGCGCCGGCGACTCCGAGACAGCGGGGTGGCAACAGCAGGTCGCCCGGCAACAGGTGAGGAGCGGCATGGATGCTTTCCGTGCCGCGGTCCTAGCCGAGACCAGACGCCGGGTTGCCGAGCATCGCGGTGCGGCGGCCGTTGCCTCCTACGCGGTGGCACCGTTGCCCGAGGACCTCTCGTTCCTCAGCGCGACGACAGATCTAGAAGAGGTGCGTCGCGCAGTTCGACCCTTGGCGAGGAAGCTTGCCGCTCGCATCGCGATGAAGCGAAAGAGGTCGACCCGAGGAACGCTCGACATGCGACGCACGTTCAGGCGTTCACTGTCGACCGGAGGTGTGTTCGTCGATACACCGTTGCGTAGAAAGGTCCCGCACCGGCCCGAGATCGTCATCTTGTGCGACGTGTCTGGATCGGTTGCCCGGTTCTCACGTTTCGCTTTGCTACTGACACACGCATTGAATGCTCAGTTCACGCGGGTGCGGTCGTTCGCCTTCGTCGACGCGATCGACGAAGTGACTACTTATTTCGATAACGAAGACTTCGCCGAAGCGATCCGGGCGATGGGTGAGCAAGCCATTGTGGTCAGGGACGACGGCCGCTCGGATTACGGAGCGATCTTCGAGATGTTCGTCGAAGAACACGCCACCGACATCGGGCCCAAGACAACTCTTCTGATACTCGGCGACGCTCGGAACAACTACCGTGCTCGAGGTACCGAAGCGTTGAAAGAGCTATCGACAAGAGCCAGGCACACGTACTGGCTGAACCCGGAGCCGCGCGGCGACTGGGACACCGGCGACTCGGTCGCGTCCGATTACGCGGAGTACGTCGACGAGATGGTCGAGGTTCGCAACCTGCGCCAGCTAGAGACCTTTATAGCTACCGAGCTCTAGCGGAGCGACGGGCCTCCGACGAGCGTTCCCACAACGCCCTCATCGCCGACGTCGTTCGGGCCCTTGGTTACGCAGGTCGTGACGCACGCATCCACATATGAAGCCCACGGCCGGCCCTGGCGATCGATTACCACATCGATGAAGTCGTAGACGGCCTTGCATCGGATCGGCCCGCACGTTCCCCGAACGAACGGGTCGCTCGGATCGTTGATCGACGCGCTGTAGAACTTCGGATGCTTCGCCAATGCATCCGCAGTGACCGTCATGTATCCGTTCCACGTCACGTCTTCGTACCGCTTGGGGTCCGGAGGATTCAAGAAGAACAGCGCCTTGAAGCACTTGGCGGGATCGGGCTTGCAGTCCTTCGATTCCGGGAACGGCTTGCCGGGGCTATTCGTGCTGCCGTAGTAGACCGCGGCGATCTTGCCGTCGGCCCCGATGGTCAAGCTCGGAAGCGTCGCTTCCTTGATCCCGGGAGCACCGATCATCATCGGCTTGCCCCACTTCGTGCCTCCATTACGCGACACGGCAAGATACGGGAGCCGGTCGCGGCTCATCCAGAAGTAGTAGACGTTGCCTTTCGTGTCGGCAACGACGGCCGCTTCATGCTCGAAGACGCCGGTTGGGCTAAGGGGCACACCGTTCTTTGCAACTTGAACGCGGGTCCACGTCGCACCTTCGTCGTGGCTGATCGCGAGCCATGGTTGACCGCAGAAACCCTTCGGGATGTAGACCGTGCCGTCGGGACCGACGAATCCATGACCGATCGCGCCGTGGCAGTAGCCCTCCACTCCCAGGTCGTTCTCGTCCTGCTGGTTGGTGACGAATACCGGTTCGCCGGTTCCGACGTACGACACCCCGCCGTCGAGCGACTTCTCGCATTGCGCGGCAACCGAGTAGATCGTTGCACCGGCTTGCGACGAACATGCGTAAACGACGTCCGGATAGCCGACCGGCGCGGTTCCGCCCTTCGGCGGAGGCCCGGTGAACAGATTCTGGTGATCTTGCTCGGCGCACTGCAGCGGGCTCGTCGTCCACGACTTTCCGAGATCGTCGGTGAACGACAGCTCCGAGCAGCCGAACAAGAAGTCGAGCGTGAACACTCGGTCGGTTCGTTGATCGACATACAGATAAGGATCGAGAGATTCGGGATGACGCTGGCGATTGCCGATCATCGGCGACACGTCCTCCCACTTGAAGTCGCCGTTGCCCTGGCGCGTGCCTCGAACCACCTTGGGCGACCCGGCCAAGGCCTGGAAGAAGATCGAGCCGTCCTTGGTCACTCCGATCATCGGTTCGCCCGCTTCGAAGCCCGTCCGGTACAGGCGCGCGCTCGGGCTCGACCCAGCAGACGAGCTCGAAACGACCTGGCCGCCGGCTCGATGCACAACGGCAACGGGTCCGGCCGCCGCAACCGGCGACTTGCGCTGGTTCTTAGGAGTTACCCCGTGAACGAAGTGAAGGTTGGCCGGCTCCTCCATATCGAGTGCGAGGTTGTGTTGAAGGAGTCCCCACGCGGAATTGCGAGTTGTCGACGCGGCCCCCGTATGGGCCACCCGAGCAGGGCGATGGGCAACAAGCCCAAGGAGCAAGGCTGAGACTGCCAGTAGGGCGATGGTCGATCGGACCCGCATCTCGCTTACCTCCCCGTCGCTACTACCCTTCTACGGAGAGGCCAGTCTTCCTTTTTCGGACGAATCGGGCGACCGACCTACCTCAGTTGCGCATCCAGGCGACGCCCACCAGGCCGGCCCCGGTGTGGATACCGAGCGAAGGGCTCAGGCCTGTGACCGGCTCGTTCCCCCCCAGATGGGACCGCAGATCGTTCGCCTCGTCGGGGGCCGCGGCATGGAAGACGACCGAGCGGACGGCGTCGGGGCCCTCGAGGCGCTTCCACTCTCGAGCCACGCGCTTCAGGGCCGAAGCATTCGACTGCGCGATCCCACACGGCACGATCGTTCCGTAGGTGAATCTGAACACCGGGCACAGATCCATCCTCTGGACCACCCCCGCGGCGGCTTCCGGAAGTCTTCCGCTGGCGAGCAGGGGGCCGGTGCTCTCGAGCTTTGCGACGAGCTCGACGCGGCGCGCAGCGTGCTCGGCAAGCTCGACCACTTCGTCGAGCTTCCGCCCGCTCAACGCCTCTTCACTCGCCGTCGCCACGACCAACCCCTGAGCAGCAGCTGCCGTTCTGGAATCGAGCACCGCGCACCGTTTGTCCGCGGTTTCCGCGGCGATCTCGGCATGGCGGAACATCGTCGTGAACTCGACGGCAGGCGTCACGATCAGGATCTCGTCCGCATCGCTCGTTTCGATCGCGTTCAAGTAGTCGGGTGCTATCGGCGCACTGGATTTGACGACTTCGCGACGCGAGATCGCGTCGTAGATGCGGCCCGCGGCCCCCGGGTCGTCGTCGCGCACGTCGTCGTCCGCGAGGTGCACCGTGATCGGTAACACCGTGACGTGATGTTGTGAGACGAGCTCTTCGGTGAGGCCCGCGCTCGAATCCGTGATGATGCCGAGGGTCATTGCACCCACCTTATTGCTCGGCGGGCGAATAGGGACCAAACAGGACTACGCGGCCTCCGAAAGCTCCGGCTCGGTCGGGAGAATGCTGACTCGACGAGGCTGCCCCATACCTAGAGTCGGCAGGATCAGGCCGCCGACCATGATGGGGAGCCAGTGGCTGATCAGTCGCCATCCCAGCACCGTCACGGTAGCGGCCGCCGGGTCGGCACCTTGTGCGACCAACGCGGCGGTCACGGTTGCCTCGACGATGCCGACGCCTCCCGGCGTGATCGGAAGTGCTGCAACCAACTGCCCTACGACGAACGCTAGGCCGAGGCCGGGAAGGCTGATCCCCGGGGCCAGAGCCACTGCAACCGCGACCAGAACTCCGAGGTCGGCGGCCCAGTTGAGCAGTGCCCAGAAGAACGCTTTGGCAAGGGCACGACGGTCGGAGACGAGCTGGTCGACACCCGCCACCGCCTTCACGACGGCAGCGGCGAACGCTTGCGGCTTGATGACCTTCTTGAGGGGGCCGCGCGATACGGGCCCGAAGACTTTCTCGATGAACTTGCCCAGCAACACCGGGTGCTTGGATGCGATGCGGGCGACCAGCGCAGTTGCGATAACGACACCGGCAACGGCGATCACGCCGGCGACCATGCCCCCGCCCGCTCCCAGAAGAACCGCAACTATCGCGGTCACCGGCAGGAACAGGGCCAGGACGAAAGACGAGAGCATCCCGGAAGCGATGACCGAAGCGGTGGCTCGAGGTGCATCGAGACCTCCGCGACGCAACGCCCCGACGATCACTGCAAGAGAGACGCCCGATCCCCACGGAACGGTGCGCTGGACGCAAGTTCCGGCGACCATCGCGCGCTGAACCAGATGACGAGGAGCGGGTTGCTCGGCCGACCGCAGAACGGTGTGGACGAGCTCGCCGTACGCGAGGTTCGAGATGAGCTGGCAGCCAAACATCCCGACCAGCGCAAGCCAGGCTGAGCTAAAGAGGAGCGACGCGCTGGCACGCATCTCGGGGACGTGTGGGATCACCAAACGTGCTGCTAAAGCGAGCGTGGCGAACGTGCCCACGATGCGGACCCACCGTCCGATCGGAAATTTCTTTGGGGATTGAGTGGTGCTCGATTGAGTAGTCATGGACCCCTAGCCGGTTCGCCGCACGGCGGCAGACCTCCTGCCCCCTACTTGTTTATCGGGCGGCCACAGCCTGGCTTGATGGCTCAGAACCAATCGGAGGAACAAAAAGTTCTAGGGTCTAAGAAGACATGCAAGCAGAGCGGTCTGGGGGCGCTTTCTGGTCCAACTGGAAGCTGCTCGCGCCCGCCACTCTCGCACCCTTGATCGAGACCGCCCTGCTCAGAGCGGCCCCCGACCCTCAAACGGCGGCGATCGGCCCCCAGGTGACGGCTCCCCCTCCGTTCGACCTATTCCACGACATGAGGTGGGTGTCCGTGTACCACAACTCGTGGTTCACGCTTGCTTTGGAGCTGTGCGGGGTTGTCCTGCTCAGAAGCTTGTGGGGCGCCTACATGGTGAGGGCCGCGTGGCCTGGAGACGGGGCCCCGCCCCTCCTAGCGGCTGCCCGGCGGGCAACGGTGTTCTACGCGGTCGCGGCGTTGCTGCTGATGCCGTGGGTGGCACTGATGTTCGGCTTCTCGGTCATCGGCGTCTCCTATCTTTTCTTCGCGAGCTTGCCGCCGGTCGTGGTCGTGGCGATGCTGATCCACCGCGGAGCGACCTCGCAGGCGGCCGGACGATGGTGGGAATGGCGCCCGCACTGGGGCACGTTCGGTCTGATCGCACTTGCATTCGTGTGGCTGACGATCGGTGGAGCGGTGGCGGCGGGTGCGACGCTTCCGATCGCGCTGGTCGCGGCGGCCGGTTGCGGGGTCCTGAACGCGTTCACCTATCAAGCGATGGTGCGCGGGGTGAGCGCACCGATCACGAAACGGCAACGCCAGATTCTCGTGCCAGTCGCGGTCGTCTTGACGTTCGCAGTCGCGGTCGGGGGCGCGGCAGGGGGGTTCGCACGCAAACGGGTAACGCTCGAGCACCTCTCGCCCCGCTCCATCGCAAAGATTCCCGCGCGAGCGCATGGACATCCTCTTTTAGTCGCCGGTGGATTCGGATCGCACACCGACCGGACCCCGCCCTTCACCCTGTCGCGCCGCTTCGCGCAGTGGCGCTACTCCTATAGCGGGATGCAAAACGTCCGGCCACTTCCGTACACATCCGACGACACCGAAGAGCCGCTTGCCGTGTCGGCAGCGCGGATGCAGCGACAGGTCGACGCGCTACATGCTGCCTACGAGAGACCCGTGACGATCGTGGCCGAAAGCGAAGGTGCGATCGTCGCCCGCTACTACCTGCTCAACTTGTACGAGCCTCAGAGCAATGCGGTCGATCGCTTCATCGCGCTGGACATGCCTCGCGTGCGGCCCGCCGTCTACTACCCGGCCGCCGGGATGAACGGTGCAGGTCTTGGCACGGGATGGGTCCTGCGTGGGATCGCGCTTCTCGTCGGGCACTTGGGCCCCCTGCATGTTTCCGTCGATGCACCGTTCTTCAGAAGCCTGATCGACTGCGGCCGCAATGCCACGTCGTTGCAAGAGCAGCAGTTGCCCTCGGGTGTGCGCGAGACGCAGGTGATCGCGCTTGCCGACTCGGTCGACGACTACCAACCCTTCGCCGGCGCCCGTCATTACTACGCGATGGCGACGCATGGGGGCCTGCTCCACGATCCAGAGGTCGACGACATCGTCGAAGCGATAATGACCAACCAACCACTGCCGCAGTCTCATGTACGCCGGCTCGCCGCGCGTCTGATCGGGAATGCTGCGGCGGGATGGACGACGCCGACGCTCGGATCCGAGGGAACCAGCGACAGCGGCTGCTGACCCTGCCTGGACTGTCTAGGATTGCGGTTCGGGCAACGAAAGAGCTTTCGTGGCGAACAAGTTTCCGATCTCCGATCTCGTCGAACGCACCGGTGTGCCGCGCGCGTCGGTTCATCACTACGTGAGGCTGGGGCTGCTACCCGACCCCGAGCACGCCGCTGCGAATCAATTCCTCTACGACGAGCGCCACGTGCGCGGGCTTCGATTGATCCGGCTGCTGCGCGAACGTCGAGGCCTCCCGCTCGAAGAGATCAAGTCGATCCTGCCCGAGCTCATGGGACTGACGACCGACCAGGCGTTCAAGACGGAGATGTGGGACCGGGCGATCGACTTGAAGATGCGCAAGCCGCGACACGACCCGGCTGCTCGGCTCCTACAGGGAGCCGTCGAGGCATTCACGCAACGGAACTACACGGAGGTCAACGTCGACGAGCTATGCACGCGCGCGGGGGTCGCCAAGGGCTCCTTCTACCGCTACTTCAAGTCCAAGGAGCAACTGTTCTTTGCCGCTGCGAAAGAATCCGTCGAACGAGCGGCACAACGGTTCGCCGAGCGCGCGGCCGCGGAGCGCTCGGCAGACCCTGCGGAATTGCTTGCCGACGTGCTCGAGCCACACGCAGTCCTTCTATTGCAGTTGTACGGCCGCGCGCACCAACGTCTTCCCGGGTACACGACCGCAGCAAGCCGAGCCACGACCACGCTGACGGAAGCAGTGGCGGCTCGCGGCCTCCAAGGATCGGATGCGACTGCCGTCGCGCGCGAGGCGTTCGGCCGCTTGTTCCTCGGCCCGGTTACTGCGGCATCTGCAACTGCAGACCCGGCCCCCGCAACCTCGCCCTAGTAGCAGTGCAGGCCGGTAGACGGGCGCCCGAGAAACGGTAGGAATCGGACTTTTCGGCGTCGTACAATCGAGGTGACTGGTTAGTCAGTCTCGTTGTACACGGAAGGCTGCGGTTCATGGGCACGGATCGAACACGCCCACGCGGGCATCGCATCGTCGGGATCGGCCTGGCTTTCGGCCTGGTTGCGGCGACTGCTGCATGCGGACAGCTTCCGGGCGTCTCTAACTCGCAGAGCGCGACCGGAACCGCTCAGGGTCTCGGGCCCGGCGACACGTCACTCACTTCTGGAGCGCCGTCCGGAACGAGTGGATACGGCGCCTCCGGCGGATCTTTGGGATCTGCTGCCGGGGGATCGCTCGGCACTACGGCGGGCGGCTCTTCGGGATCCGGGATAACCAATCCACAAGCTGCCGCAGGTGGAACCGGACCCGAGTCGAGCGGTCTCGGCGGTCCGCCGTCGGGTGGCAACTCGACCGGGGTCGACTCGGACACGATCAGGATCGGTCTTCACGTCCCGATCACCGGAGCTGCGCCAGTTCCGACGTCGTCTTTCAATAAAGGTAAGGACCTTTACTGGCGCTGGCTCGATCAGAACAACATCAAGATCGGCGGTCGGTCGGTGCAGGTATTTGCGATGAACGACGGCTTCGACGCATCGCGCGCTGCGTCCGTGTGCAAGGAGATGGTCCAGAAGGACCACGTCTTCATCCTGATCGGCTTCAGCGGCTCGGACGAAGAGACCGCGTGCGCACGGTACGCAGAGTCCGTCGGCGTCCCATACATCTCGGGTGGATCGACAGAAACCGGCCTTAACGACATGCCCGGTTACTTCACGTTGTGGGAGACGTACGAGCAAGCGGCTCCCCTGCTCGCGGGCGAGATCGTGCACGACCTCAACGGCAAGGGCGTCGTCAACGGGATGGTGCGGTACGACGACCCGAACCTGATCGGGCCGCGCAACGCGTTCGTGAGCTCGATGCGCGCGCTCGGAGCCGACGTTCAATTCGAGCGCACGATCACATCGGAGTCGAACACGACCGACGCGGCCGCACTTGCTCAGGCGCTCAAACAGGAGAACGTGCAGAACGTATACATGTTGGTGTCACCGTTCTTCTGGCTGCAGGTCGCGCACGCGGCAGCGCAGCAGGGCTACTTCCCCACGTGGTTGGTGATGGACGAGGGCGAGGAGCAGCTCCTGCAAGGCGGGTGCGAGAACAACGCGATCAACAACGCGCGCGCTTTGCACATGGTTCCCGCTTACGTCGATGCCGACAAGTACGACCCGGACTTCCACAAAGCCGGTGGGTCCGACGACATCCAATGGATCATCTGGGGCTTGTCCAAGGTGATCGGCAAGATGCTGTCGTTACCGGGACGCAACCTCACTCGTGAGCGATTCGCGTGGTACCTCGAGCACGACCGCGCACTTTCCACCGGCGTCGTGCCTCAACTGTCGTTCAGTCCCGAGAACCACTTCGGGGGCCAGGCGATGCACCTATTGCGCGCGGACTGTCAGGCAGGTCATTGGGTGACTCAGAAGGCTTTCGCAACCCATCTGTAGAAGAAGGCGGCGATGAATAGGTCACTGGCGATTCTCGTTGTGGCGACATTGGTCGGCATCGCACCTGCGGCGTCTGCGGTGTCGGACGGGAACTACAACCCAGCGAAACAGCACTGTACGAAGCGTGCCGACCTGCACACCGAAGAGAAGAAAGCCGAGAAGGGCTGCCACAACTCGACCGTTGTGATCTATGACTCCTCGGGACACGAGTACGTCGTGGCCGGAACACTTCAGACACCCGAAGGCGAGTCCGTCCACGCGATGGACGTCTGCGTCGATCCGGGACAAGGCACCAAGTACTGCGCTCTTGTCGACATGAACGGCGGCTCCAAATACGAAACCGTGAAAGGCACGCCGGCCAGCCCTGCTTCGGGACTGCACTTCTACTTCGGAGCGGACGACAACCTCGATACGGGCGAGCACGACTCGTCCCCGCAATGGGCCAACGGGCCCAGCGACGGTGGTGGTATCCAGCTGAACGAAGAGCCGGACTCTGTCACGAACTGGCTCTACGCAGTGCAGTACCAGGACAAGGGTTACCTGTTGACACACCCGATCCCCTTGTTCGATGCCGGCGTTGGTGCCTGTGCGGACGGCTTGTGCTTCTCACTTCAAACGCAGCAACGCACGGTCTTTCAGGGTGGCGACTCGAGCAAACACCGCGACGCGGCGAACTACGACGGCAAGAAGTGGGATCCCGACTCGTGCGCCGGCCCGAGCGATTCGTCCAAGGACTGCGGTGGCAAGAAGCTGAAGTCCTACAACGACGACGAAGGGTCCGTGTACGCGGAGCCCGGCATCCAGATCTACGAGGACCCTGACGCGCAAGGGTCACCCGAAGGTCCGTCGTATCCGATCCCGTCTGCTTACGTAGGGACCTGCGGCATCGTGTTCGGCGGGGGCCGGGTTGCAGATCAGTCAACCGACGCTCCCCCATCACCGGTAACGAATCATTCGGGACAGATAGTCGTCTCGACCGGTTGCTAAGTTGAAGCGTCGCCTGCTCGGCGCTCTCGCCGTTGCGATCACTCTCGTCGCTTCGACCGTTCCCGCGCACGCGGATCTGGCGCAGCCCATCGGAACCAGCGAGTTCAGCTGCAAGGACTGGGCCATGTACGGCCGCACGCTGACGCGAGAGTTCGCGCAGCCGTGCTCGAAGATCGATCGCAGCAATGTCGCAACGCTCGTTCCCAAGTGGGACTACAAGACGCCTAAACCTGTGACCGCATCTCCGGCCGTGGTCGACGGTGTCGTGTATGCGGGCTCGTGGGATGGCGTTATGTACGCGCTCGATGCGGAAGACGGCCGTGTGAAGTGGACGTTCCAAACTCCGCCGGCGGCGGGAGCCGCGTTCGGCCCGATCGTGTCGTCCGCTGCAGTTGCCGATGTCGCCACGTCGCGCGGCCCCCAACGACTGGTGCTGTTCGGCTCCGGCCCCCGGTTCTTCGCTCTCGACGCAAAGACCGGCCATGAGGTGTGGGACGTCGACCTCTCGCAAGGGAAGAAGGACACACCGATCGAGATCGAATCGTCTCCCGTCGTCTGGGAGGGCCGCGTCTACGTGGGGGTCGATCCACACGACCATCCTCCGAGCGAGACGGGCGGAGTGGGCGGCGGGTTGCTCGTGCTCAATGCGGCAACCGGCAAGACGTTATGGGACTTCGATCCCGAAGATGGCTATCCCGCGCATGGGTGCGACGGCGTGTGGTCGTCGCCCACGATCGACGTTGCCGACGACCTAGTCGTGTTCGGCACTGCGAGCTGCTCGCACGACGTGCCGTGGTCTCCCTATACGGATGCGGTCGTAGCACTCGACGCAACGCCGCGAGGCAACATCCCCCGCGTCGTTTGGTATTACGTACCGTACGAGCCCAATCGCAACGACTGGGACTTCGGCGCGACGCCAAACCTCTACACAGATGCCAAGGGCCGGCGAGTGATCGGCGCCGGCAACAAGGACGGCAGGTACTACACATTCAACGCTCGGACTGGTCACCTCCACTGGCACGCGCGGGTCGCGCAACCGGGCGACGTGCAAGACGACTTCTCCATCGGGGGGTTCATCGGCTCCCCGGCCGTGTGGAAGGGCAACGTCTACGGGGCGACCGCGATCGGCGGCCCTCCTTATTTCCACGCGATCGACGGCTCCAACGGCGACGTGATGTGGAGCGGCCCCGCGGCCCCCAGCTACGCGGCCACCGCGGTCGTGAATGGTGTGGTCCTGGACGGCGCGCTCGATGGGACCTTCAAGGCGTTCGATGCAGATTCTGGTCAACCGCTGTGGGCCGAGCCGTTGCTGGGCCCGATCTCCTCCGGAGCGGCCGTCGTGGGCGATAGCGTGTACGTCGGATCGGGAACGTCCTCCTCGGATGCGTGCCAGAAGGGCGTTCCGGTCGTGTCCGACGCTTGCGTTGCTGCGTTCAACCAGGTGCTCGGAAGCACGGGAGGGATATCCGCGTTTCACCTCGCGGGAAGCTAGTCATCAGGGAGGCCCTCGTGAGCACCGGCTCGCGGCAAAGAGCCTCTGAGGGAGCGGGAGCCAATGGCCGCAATCGGAATCGTTCTCGCGTCGTATCTGATCGGCGCGATCCCGTTCGCGAACTTGTTCGCGCACGGAACCAGCGGCGTCGACCTGCGTACCGTCGGCACCAGGACCGTGTCGGGCTCGTCCCTTTACAAGGTCGCCGGCTTCGGCCCCATGGCTATCTCCGGTTGCCTAGATCTGGCTAAGGGAGCAGCTGCCGTCGCACTTGCCGGTCGCTTCGATCATCCCGTCACCACCGCGCTTGCAGCAGCTGCTGCGGTCGCGGGGCACAACTGGTCGCCTTTCATCGGCGGTGCCGGGGGCCGCGGTGTCGGCGTCTCGTTGGGAGCGAGCGCGGCGTATATGTGGCCCGGCACTGTGGTGCTCGGCAGTGGGATGGCCGTCGGCCGGCTCGCCGGACATACGGGTCTTGGATGTTTCGTCGCTCAGATCGCGATCGTGCCGGCACTGGGCGCGGTTTACGGGAGCAAGGGGATCCTGTTCGGGGTTTGCCTGATGGTGCCGATGCTAGTGAAAAGGGTTCTCGGGAACGAGCAACCTGAGCGACGCGATGGCCGCATGTATCTCAGCCGTTTGCTATTCGATCGCGATGACACTTCCGAGCGCGTGGTCACCGGAGCCGGTCCCGCGTAGATGGCAGCGCCCGCGGTTCTGAAGAAGAAGGGCTTCGTCAGGCTCTTCGCCGGTCAAGGGATCTCTTCGCTCGGCGATTGGATGGCGACCGTTGCGTTCATCGCGATCACCCTCGCCATTACCAATTCTCCCACCGCGATCGGAGGGATCCTCGTTCTTCGCCTGTTGCCCGGCGCGGTAGCCGCCCCACTTGCGGGACGAGCCGCGCAGCGCTTCGGCTATCGCAAGACGATGCTGGCGATGGACCTGGCGCGCGCCGCGATGATCGCCGTGGTTCCGTTCGTCTTGGCGCTGTGGTGGATCTATCTGTGGGCGTTCATGATCGAGGTCGCCGGATTGCTCTTCCTTCCGGCACGCGACTCGTCGATCCCGGAACTCGTGGACGAGAAAGACGCTGCAGTCGCGAACAGCTTCATCCTGGGGTCGTCGTACGGAACGATCCCCTTGGGTGCCGGCTTGTTCGCGCTGTTCTTCGCCGTCCCCGCGGTTCACATGGGCGGAGTGGTCCCGGCCGAGCACTACGCGCTCGTGTTCTGGGCCGACGCGCTCACTTTCTTCGTCTCGTTCGAGTTCATCCGCCGTATCGACGAGCTGCGCGACAAGAGCCCGGATCTAACCGGCGAGGATGGGGTGGATTCCCCCGCGTTCCACGAAGCGTTCCGCATCCCGTTGGTGCGCAAGGTTCTGGCGCCGACCGCAGCGATCGTGCTGGGGCTCGGCGCGCTGTTCTCTCTTGGGATCGTGTTCGTCGAGAACGTTCTTGGCGCATCGCAGACCCAGTTCGGGGTGCTGATTGCCCTGTTCGGCGTGGGAGCGATGACCGGGCTCGGACTGACGAAGTTCCGGCCCGAGAATCGACTAGCCGACATGCGATTAGGCGTCATGTTGTGCGGTTCGATGATCATCGTCGTTGGGCTCGCCCCGTCTCTGCTTCTTGCGTTTATCGGCTCGATCGGTTTCGGAGCAGGAGTGTCGTACGCACTCGCGTCCGGCATGACCTACCTGCAGCAATCACTGCGCGGCGAGGAGCGCGTGCTGGCCTTCACCGCGTTCCACATCTTGATCAGAGCGGGATTGGGGCTCGGCGCGATCGGTGCCGGTCTTGCAGGTCAGCTGATAGGTGCGGTGCACTGGCCGCTGGTTGGCTCGCTCGAGCCCGCGCGCGTCGTCCTTTCGTGCTCGGGTGCTCTGGTGGTCTTGAGCGCGTACATCGTTCAGCAACCGGCGGGACAGAAACAGACAACAACGGCGTGACGGTCGCCGTCCTCACCGACAGCACAGCAGCGTTACCGGCCGACATGGCCGCGGCCAACGGCATCACTGTCGTGCCGATCTGGTTGACCGTCGGAGGTACCGCGTACCAAGACGGAACGCTCGACCAGAACGAGTTGATCGCGCGCTTCGACGAGGGGATCTCGACGTCTGGGCCGAGCGCCGGTGAGTTCGAGCAAGCGATCTCGTCGGCGATGGACGACGACGGTGCCGTCCTACTGACCGTCTCGGGAGACTTCAGTGCAACGATTCGAGCCGCACGCGTTGCAGCCGCGGGTTTCGACGGACAAGTTCGAGTTGTCGATACCAAGATGGTCGCAGCCGCTCAGGCATTGGTGGTGCTTGCCGCAGCAGAAGCCGCACGACGAGGAGCGTCGGTCGACGAGGTCGAAGCCGCCGCCGAGCGCGCCAAAGGCGAGGTTCAACTGGTGGCGACCCTCGATACGCTCGACTATCTCGTGAAAAGTGGGCGGATCCCCGGGGTAGCCGGCTGGGTTGGAAAGCGAACCGGCCTGCGACCCTTGGTCGAGTTCAGCGGGGGCAAGATCCATCCCCTACGTCCGGCGTTCACGCGCGACGCGGCATTGACGAGGGTGATCTCTCGTTGGAACAAGTCACGGATCGAGGGAGCCCGGCTGCACATTGCCGCGTTGCATTCGTTGGATGAGCCGACCGCCGAGCATCTGCTGGCTGAAGTGCGATCGAGGGTTGAGCCCGCCTCTGCGTTCTTATCCGAGTTCGGCCCGGCGATGGTTGCCTACACCGGCCCCGGTGTGGTTGGTCTCGCGTGGCGCTGGGAGGCTGCGTGAC
>JBHELU010000254.1:0-3941 GCA_046262955.1 Actinomycetota bacterium
CTCTTATCGTGGCGAAGAGGGCCGCTATGAACCCCACAAGCAGAGCTACCAGCATCTTTGACCCAACCAGAGGCGCATGTCGGCAGGATAGATGTCGCGCGCTTGCTATCGGCGGACTTTAGTCCTTCTACAGGTGAGACGCGGCGGCTTCGTCGATCAGGAAGGTCACGTCTGGATGGTCCGCGAGAACTCGGACCGGCACGGCGTGGGCTGCCGCGTGTCCCTTCACCGCTTGAGCGACCGCTTCGGCTTTCTCGTCTCCGCGCTCGACTATGTAGATCTTCTTCGCCATCAGTAGCGCGCGCGGGGTCATCGTGATCCCTCGCATTCCGTCGGGCCGGTGGACGGCCGCACAAAGAATCGGTGTTGTTACTGCAGATTGCCCGACCAACTCCCAGGTAGCCGTCGCCGTGGACGTCAGCACGTCAGAGCCGGGGAACAGAGCGCCGATGTGGCCTTCGGCCCCCATCCCCAGCATCATCAGGTCGAAGCCGCTTTCGACCGCGGCAAGATCACTGTTGTAGGTCGCCGCGCCGACGTCCGGTGGGTCCTCGCCGCGGATCCTGAAGACCTCGCCTGGCTCGACCTCAGCCAAGAGTTTCTCCGAAACCATTTTGTAATTGCTGTTGTCGTCCGTCGGCGGAACGCAACGTTCGTCGGAAAAGAAGATCTCTACCCCAGACCAGTCGAGAGCGATGTGTGCCAACTGTTGGTAGACGAGAGCGGCCGTGCGCCCGCCCGTCAGGACGAAGGTGCCGACCGTCGGAAGAGACTCCCCGATCGTTTCGGCTACACCCGCCGCGAACTCAGACGCGGGCCAGGTCCGAACTTCGAACGACATCAGTCGTCTCTCCACCGCCTGTTGTCACGCCTCATCAGGTCGTCGGCTGCAGCAGGTCCCCAGCTCCCCGGCTTGTAGAACCCCGGTCGTCCGCCTTGCTGCCAGTACTCGAGCACGCAGGTGACGACCTCCCACGCCTCTTCGATCTCGTCCGCGCGGGCGAACAACGTGGCGTCACCGAGCATGCAATCGAGCAGCAACCTCTCGTAAGCCTCTGGAGTCCCGGAGCCGAAGTCGGACTCGTAATCGAAGTCCATCTCGACGGTTCGCACCTCGACGGGGGGGCCCGGCACCTTGGTGCCGAAGCGCAGGCTCATCCCCTCATCGGGTTGTAGCCGGGCAATGAGCACGTTGGGCTCGAGCTCTTCGGTGTCGGTCTTGGAGAACAATAGATGCGGAACACGCTTGAACTGGATCGCGATCTCGGTCTTCTTGGAAGGAAGCTCTTTCCCCGTCCGGATGTAGAACGGGACGTCGGCCCAGCGCCAGTTATCGATCAGAAGCTTCATCGCGACGAATGTCTCGGTGGACGAGCTGGGATCGATGCCTTCCACATCTCGGTATCCCTCATATTGGCCGCGGGCCGCGACCTCGCCGCATTCGCTCGGCGATGTGCGATGGATCGCTCGAAGAACTTGAACCTTCGCATCGCGGATCGTGTCTGCGTCCCACGCCACGGGCGGTTCCATGGCGATCAGCGCGAGCAACTGCAAAACGTGATTCTGCAACACGTCCCGCAAGGCGCCGGTCTGCTCGTAGAAAGACGCTCGATCCTCGACGCCGATGTCTTCTGCCACCGTGATCTGAACGTGATCGATGTAGCGCCGGTTCCACACCGGCTCCCAGATCGCGTTTGCGAATCTGAAGACCAGGAGGTTCTGGACCGTTTCCTTGCCGAGGTAGTGATCGATCCGGAAGATCTGATCTTCGGAGAAAGTGGCTGCGAGCGTGCCGTTCAGTTCGCGTGCAGTGCTCAGGTCCGTGCCGAACGGTTTCTCGACGACCAGCCGTTGCCACCCGCCACTGTCGAGCAGTCCGCTCTTGCGGATCTGTTCGGTGATTATCGGGAAGAACCGAGGCAGCGTGGCCATATACCAAACGCGATTTCCGCTCGTCCCCAGCTGCTCGTCGATCTCTTCGAGCTTCTTGCGTAGATCGGAGAACAAACCGTCATCCGTCACATCGCCCGGCACGTAAAAGATGTGATCGCCGAATCCCGACCACGAATCGTCGGTGGGCTTTGAACGTGAGTGCTTTTCTACGGCGGCGCGCATCTTCTTCGAAAAGTCTTCGTCCGAAAACTTGCTTCGAGAGTTGCCGACGATCGCGACGTTGTCGGGGACTAGGCTCTCTCGCTTCAAGTTGTAGAGCGCGGGCAGGAGCTTCCGTGAAGTCAGGTCGCCGGACGCTCCAAAGATGACGACTATGCAGGAGTCCGGCTTACGAACGCCCTTCACGGCCACAGCTCGTCGAGGAAATCGCAGAGGCGATCGGACAGACGGTTCGGTGGAAACCGAAGCTCGAAGAAGGAATTGGACTGCACCAACTCGGAGTTGCGCAACTCGCGAGACAGAGCTTCGGCATCCGAGAACGGATGCAGGATGTCGCGCGTATGCCCCATGATCAAGGTTGGGATGTCGATCTTCTCGCGCTCGTCGGGATGCGGCGCGATGTGCCCGGCGAGCAGACCGTGCAGAACGGCGGCCGATGGCACCGGATCGCGAGACAACACTTCTAACAGCACGTTCCCATACAAAGAAGCTGCGCGTGGGACCCGTTTCATGAGATCGGAGATCCAGCCCAACGGACTGCGAGCCTCTGCGTACGCGATCACCAGCGGAAGAAAGATGGCTCCTGCCGCGGGGGCCGCGCGTTCGAGCACCGGCATCTCGATGAACATCCCGCGGACGCGATCGGGGTTGGTCACACCGGCCTCCAACGTCACGTTGGCGCCCAGAGAGGTCCCGCCGATCGCTGCGTCCGGGATGTCCAAGTGATCGAGTAACGCGATCACCTGCCGGCTGAACAGCTCCATGTTGTAGTAGCGGTTATGCGGAGGCTTGTCGCTCTCGCCGTGGCCGAGGAGATCGATCAGGATCACCCTGTTCCCCCGGTCGGCAAGCGCGTCGGCAAGCGGGTAGTGGTGCATGCGCGACAAAAGGAGCCCGTGGATCAGCACTACCGGTCGCTCGGCCGAGCCGCGCTTTCGCCCGCGCTGCTCGAACGCGATCTTGAAGCCGTCGTAGCCGAAGGTGGGCATCGACGAAAGCCTACGGCGCCCTCACGCCGCTTCTGTCGTTTGCTAGCCCCTTCTGTGCTTGTGGCGGCGGTGCGAGGTCACGACCTTGGGCCGCGACCTTCCCGTCTGGTGATCCGAGTCCTGCTTGGCCCAAACCGCGTCGTAGACCGCCCGCTTGAAGTCCACGTGCTGGGTGAAGTTCACGTTGCAGATGCCGTCCATGATCTTGCGAGCGACCTTCACGGAACGGCCGTTGAACTCCCTGCGGAGCTTCAAGAACGTGCCCGCGTGGTTGTCGCAGGGCTCGACACCGCCGTGGAAGGTCACGTTCGATCCGCGAACGGGGGTGCTATCCGACACCCGCAGCCGAACGAACGGGCGGATCAGAACGGGCTGCGAGTTGGACGAAGACTCGGCGCAGTTCTGCGGATTGTCCTTGTCGATGAACGCGAGCCATTGAGCGTTCTTGTCCGCCGTGAAGTTGAAGCTGAAGTTCCCGTTGCTGTCGGTCTGGACCGTCCCGACATCTTCGAACTGCTGCGGGGGCCCCACGATGTCGCGACGGATCGTGACGTTCACCCCTTCGACGCAGAAGCGAGGTGTCTCGAACGCAGAGTTCGGCGTGACCGAACCGGCAAGCGAGAAAGTGTTCCCGTAAGTGACGGTGGACTTGGAAGCGTTCAAGTTGATGTCACGTGGGAAGCCGCCCGCCGGGGCCGACCCTGTCGGAGTCGGCGAGGGGCTCGGAGGAGCCGGGCAATCCACCGATGCTTCGGAGTGCCCGAAGATGATGTTCTCGGTCGGCGACACGATGTGAAGTGCATTGACGAATACGGTGTTGCTGCCGTCAGTCGTCTGATC
>JBHELU010000255.1:0-7644 GCA_046262955.1 Actinomycetota bacterium
AACGTCTTCGACATCGATGATTGCTACCGGCTTGCCCTCGTGCGTTATGGCAGCCCGGTCGGATCCCTTGATCGCTGCGACCTCGTCGTCCGTGGCCGACAGGGTTATGGGAAGGCTCCACGGCAGTCCGCTTGCCAGCCTCATCTCGTTGACCACGGTCTCGTAGTCGGCCCGGGTCATGAACCCTCGGTTGGGCGACACGGCGCCGACGGCCAAGAGCTCCAAGTCCGACAGGACCCGACGGGCTTTGGCATCGATCTTCGGCAGCTTGTCCGCTTCGGCGGTCCGCTGAGCACTCTCTTCTGCGCCGGCGATCCGGAGCTCGAGGGCGCCGCCGTGGGGCGGGAAGCCAGGGACGTCTTTCAGGGTGCTGGGCATGAGGACTCCTAACCTCGAAATACGGGGTGAAGAGCGCGGTCGCAGAGGGTCGTGAACACTCTGGGTGCACTCCTATCGCACTCTAGGGTACCAGGACTCGGCCCCGGCCGCAGGGAGCGACCGGAAGGACCCGCCGCTGAATAAAAGGCGCGATTGCGGCGAGCCAGCGGCGTCGATGGCCGTTGGAATCGCCCGAGTTATTCAGTGGAGGGTCCTAAACGAAAAATGTACCCGCCGAGCCTTCGTCCCGGGCAAGCCCGGTTTACAACTCAACGGGTACGAAACGGACTGTAGCCAGAGCTCGGGTCGATCGCAATACCCGGATCGGAGATTTCTTCGCGCTCAGCGCGGGGGCAGGTACTTCATCGGGTCTTGCGTTGCGCCGTTGATCCGCACTTCGAAGTGGAGGTGTGGGCCGGTGCAGTAACCGGTGCACCCGACGTACCCGACGATCTGTCCCTGGCGCACGTGCTCGCCGGCATGCACGCCAAGCTTCGACTGGTGGCCGTAGAGAGTTTCGACGCCACCCCCATGATCGATGATCGTGGCGTTGCCGTAACCGTCGATCCAACCGGCTTCGATAACCACACCAGGTTTGGCTGCGACGAATGGCTCGCCCGTATATCCGTCGATGTCGATGCCGGGATGGAAGCTGCCCCACCGGGGGCCGTATGGGGAATTGATCGCGCCGTTCAACGGCCAGATGAAGCCTTGCGATGACTTTCCGAGAATGGCGACCGAATGCAGGGTCGTGTGGGCGAGGATCCTCGCTTCGATCGCACGGTTCTGCTTGAGGAGATCGCCTTCTTTGTCCTTGTCTCCTGCGATCTTCCCGTGGAGCTTCTGGAGGTCTGCCGCAAGCTCGCCGCGCCGGTCCGCAAGACCCGCCCGAAGTTTGCGCTGTTCGTTCAAGCGATCGGCCAGTTGGGACTCTTTGTCGAACAGACGCTGGTGCGAAGCTTCGATCGTCAGACGCAGCCGCCCGTACTGGATCAAGGCACCTGTGTCTTTGGCTGCAGCGACGCCGAGCATCTCCGCTCGCGTGTCGAGCTGGTCGAGAGACTTGGAGCCGAGGAGCACCGCGAAGACATCGCTGGAATCCTGCTCGTAGAGCGCGACCGCTTGGGCTTTAGCGATGTCCCTTACTTTGGATGCAGCAACTTCGGCCCGGTCTGCTGCAGCTTGCGCGGTGTGGATGTCACTACGGATCCTGTCGATCGCTTCGGTCAAATGGTTCGACTCGATCTCAGCCGCGTTGATCTCGTGGTTGAGGCGGTCGATGTGGCCTTTCAGGCCATGGGCCGTCGAAACGTCGTCTTGGATCGATGCTTGGACGTTTTGCAGCCTCGCCCGATTGGCGTGCAGCTTCTTGTGCTGATTGGCAGTAGACGAGGGGGCCGGTAGGAAGAGGGTCGATGCAACGATCGCCGCAAGGGTCGTGCCCACGACCTTCGATCTCATCGAATTGACTCCCGATCAGCACGGTGGCCCGCGAAGACCCTTGGCTCCCGATTCCGCACTTGGCGGAGCCATGCTGCATAGCCCCCCGGCCGCCTCAAGGAGGGCGAGCGCATCCTGCCACAGGGATTCGGCGCCTGCCCAGGCACTCCTACCAACCGAAGTTGGACGGACCGCCATAAATAGGAAGGGGGCCCCGAAAGGCCCCCTCACCTGGTCTTTTGTGAACCCGCCCTGGGGACCGAAGGCGTTTAGCAGCGCGCCGTGGACCCCACGTAAGGGAGCTACATCATGCCGCCCATGCCGCCCATACCTCCCATGCCGCCCATAGCTCCGGCATGGTCGTGAGCAGCTTCGCCCTCTTCTTCGGGCTTGTCGACGACGGTCGCCTCAGTGGTGAGAAGCAGCGCCGCGATCGACGATGCGTTTTCGAGGGCGGACCTCGTGACCCGAGCCGGATCGATGATTCCCTCGGTTAGGAGATCGACGTACTCACCCGTGGCGGCGTTCAAGCCGTGACCCGGCTTTTCGTTCAACACTCGCTCCACAACAACGCCGCCCTCGAGGCCGGCGTTCTGAGCGATCCACCTGATCGGCTCGGCAAGAGCCGACAGAACGACCAGGCCGCCGGCGCGCTCGTCACCGGTCAGGTCTAGGGCTTCGACTGCCTCGCGAGCGCGAAGCAGAGTCGTTCCTCCACCTGGGACGACGCCCTCCTCGACGGCTGCACGTGTTGCCGACACCGAGTCTTCGATGCGGTGCTTCTTCTCTTTGAGCTCGACCTCGGTCGCGGCCCCCACCTTCAGAACCGCAACGCCACCGGCAAGCTTCGCGAGGCGCTCTTGCAGCTTCTCGCGGTCCCAATCCGAATCGGTGCGCTCGATCTCGGCGCGGATCTGGTCGATGCGTCCCTTGATCTCGGATCCATCGCCCTGACCCTCGACGATCGTCGTGTTGTCCTTCGTAACGACGACTTTGCGAGCGCGGCCCAACAGGTCTAACTCGATCGACTCGAGCTTCAGACCGATCTCTTCGGAGATCACCTGACCACCGGTGAGGATCGCGATGTCTTGAAGCATCGCCTTGCGGCGATCGCCGAAGCCGGGAGCCTTCACCGCGACGGACGAGAACGTCCCACGGATCCGGTTCACGACGAGCGTTGCGAGAGCTTCGCCTTCGACATCCTCGGAGATGATGATCAGTGCCTTGCCCGACTGCATGACCTTCTCGAGGACGGGCAGGACGTCCTTCACCGCGGAGATCTTCTGGTTCGCGATGAGGACGTAGGGCTCGTCGAGCACGACCTCCATCCGCTCGGGGTCGGTGACGAAGTACGGGCTTATGTAGCCCTTGTCGAACCGCATGCCCTCGACGAGCTCGAGCTCGAGACCAAAGGTGTTGCTCTCCTCGACGGTGATGACGCCGTCCTTGCCGACCTTGTCCATGGCCTCGGCGATCGTCTCGCCGATCTCGGGGTCGTTGTTCGCCGAGATGGAGGCGACCTGCGAGATCTGGTCGCGGCCCTCGACGTCACGGCTGATCGAGCGGATCGTCTCGACCGCTTTGTCGACGGCCTTCTCGATGCCGCGCTTCAGGGCGATCGGGTTGGCTCCGGCGGCGACGTTGCGTAGGCCCTCGCGAACCATGGCCTGGGCCAGGACGGTCGCTGTGGTAGTGCCATCACCGGCGACGTCGTCGGTCTTCTTTGCTACTTCCTTGACGAGCTCGGCCCCGATCTTCTCGTAGGGGTCCTCGAGCTCGATCTCCTTCGCGATCGAGACGCCGTCGTTGGTGATCGTGGGAGCGCCCCACTTCTTCTCCAGGACGACGTTGCGGCCCTTGGGGCCGAGCGTCACCTTCACTGTGTCGGCGAGCTGGTTCATGCCACGCTCGAGAGCGCGCCGAGCCTCCTCGTCGAAAGCCAGGATCTTGGCCATGTCTCCTCCTTGGGGGTGTGCCGATTGCCATTAGCACTCTGTTGCTACGAGTGCTAAAGATAGCGTGAGAGGGGCCGTTTTCGCAAATGGAGGGGCTGTTACGCGACCGGGGTCGAGGCGATGCCGAAGAGAGCCCAGACAACCTCGGCGCAAAGGTCGGCAACCCGAGTGGCGACCTGCTTGTAGGTCTTCTTCGAGCGACCGAACGGGTCGGGAACGTCCTCATCGGCGACGAACATCCGGTCGCGAGAGCGGCGAGCGGCAGCTTCGGCCACTGTGGTTCGTGCCCGGATGGCCGGGTCGGGGCTTGCCACCGTAGGAGGCGGATCGAGCAGCCGCACGAGCTCGGCAAGAGAAAAAGTCTTATCTGCCGGCATCCCTCCGTCGACTACCGCAGCGGCGACGTGATTCCGCTCCATTCCCAGGACGAGATCCACAGCGGTTCCCTTGATCGAGACCAACGATCGGGCCCTGTGCTCCGACAAGTCCAGTCCGAGCGAGGTCGCGATCGTGGCCATCTCTGTGGGAACGTCAGCCGGGCCGATGTCGAGGGTCCCGGCCGAAGAGACCTCGACCGGGAGCCCGGCAAGGGCGCGGCTGAGGTAAGACTCCGCGAACGGGCTGCGGCATCGATTGCCGCTACATATGACGAGTATTCGAAAGACGTCATTCATCAGTCATTCACCGCAATCGAGATTCTTTTCCAAGAATCTGCACCAGAAGCGCGCATTTCTGGAAACGAATGACGAACAGTAGTGGAGCCTGGGGAGAGCGACCGGTCTTCGTAGGATGCGGCGCTATGGCTCCGCGATTGGTGATCCTCGGGTGGGACTCGGCGACCTTCGACGTCGCGGCCCCCTTGATGGACGCCGGACGCCTTCCCGCTCTCAAAGAGGTGGTCGATCGTGGAGCCTCGGGCCCCCTTAGATCCACATGGCCCCCGATCACCGACTGCGCGTGGACCTCCGCGTTCACCGGCTGCAATCCCGCTAAGCACGGCATCTTCGGATCCTGGTATCGGGCTCCCGGGGCATATGCGATCCGCTATTTCTCGTCACGCGACCGGCGGGCTCCTGCTCTGTGGGAGATGACCGGGGATCCGCGCTTCCTCGTGTGGAACGTCCCGATGACGTACCCGCCGAGCGCGGTCAACGGAGCGATGCTGGCGGGCTACGGGGCTCCACCCAGTGCCCATATCTCGGAGCCGGCCGAGTTACAGAAGGAGCTCTCCGACAAGTGGCCCCTCGACGATCTATTGGATCGGGCTCCGCATGGCTCCCTCGACCAGTTCGCAAACGACCTGTTAAGAGGTCTGCAACTTCAACCGGATGCGATCCGATGGGCGGCAGAACGAGTCGATGCCGATTGCGTCACCGCGGTGTGGCCCCACGTCGATCGCGCTCAGCATTTCTTCTGGCGCTTCCGTGAAACGAACGACTCACTCGCTAACACGGTAGATCGTGTGTACGAAGCGATGGATCGGGCAACCGGCCGCTTGCTCGAAGCATGGCCCGACGCCGATTTCTTGATCGTTTCCGATCACGGAGCGGGCCCTCTCAACGGCGACGTCAATGTCGGCGCGTGGCTCACGCGCAACGGTCATGCAAAGGCAACGCCGCAGGCGAAGACCTCGATGGCAAAGATCGCGTGGCGGCTTCCTTCGAGCGTTCGCAAGATCGCCAAAGGGATCGCTCCGGGAGCGGCGCGCCGAACTGTCGAAGCATCTCTATCGCAGCAGCTCGGCTCGTTCGACTGGAGTGCAACCGATGCGTTCGTCGGTTTTCACGGTGATTTGTGGCTGAACCTCGAAACCCGTGAGCAACAAGGGCGAGTGCCCGAATCGTCGCAGCGCGACGCGCTTCAAGAGATAGCCGAGGGCCTGAGGTCGATCGTCGATCCCCACACCGACCAGCCTGTCTTTGCTGCGGTCCACGAGCGCGACTCGATCTATTCCGGAGATCACATCGATCTGGCTCCCGACGCGATCCTCGATTCATGGACGCAGGGTTATCGGGTCGCTCCCAAAAGAGAGCCGGGGGGGCCGATCGTGATCCCGCCGCTGGCCCTTTCCGGCGTGCGAGAGCCGTGGAGCTCGGACCATCGACCGGTCGGGATCTTCTCGGCGGCGGGACCACACATCCGGTCGGCACGGCTCGACGAGTTGTCTCTTTTGGATGTGTGCCCGACCGCGCTCGCTCTATTGGGGAGTCCAATCGCGGCCGGCATCGACGGCGCCCCTGCGACGGATGCGATGACCGAAGAGTGGCTTGACTCGCATCCGATCTCGGCTAGCGAAGAAACAGTTTCACGAGCCGAGCGATCTACCGAGTATTCGGACGAGGAAGCTCGCGCGGTGGCCGAGCACCTGAAGGACCTCGGCTACATCGAATAGCTGATTACGGCGGCGCGGACCAGATGTCTCTCGGTGGCGGCGGGGGACCCTCACGACGCCGCGGTCGCTGCTGGGCCCGCCGAGCCGCTCGCTTCAGGTTGTGCGTGATCAATCTCGTTCCGACGACCCACCCGATACACACGACAAGCAGAAGCACGCACGCGACCGTCAGCAGCGGATCGCGCACGAGGCTCTGGAACCCCGCAGCACTTGGGGGCGGCGTCATCCCGTGAACGGTAGTCGGAGCTGGGAGGATGTAGCCATGTTTCCGGCCTTTTCTTCCCCGATCGAGCAGGGCGAACCCGAGGTCAAAGAAGCCAAGCTCCTGGATCGGCTGACTGAACTCCACAAAGTCGTCGTCGCGTTCTCGGGCGGAGTCGACTCGAGTTACCTGGCCGCCGCGGCCCACCGTGCTCTAGGAGCGGAAGCGGTTGCTGCCACCGCGGTTTCTCCCTCCCTTTCCCGGCGCCAGCGCGCAAGGGCCGCGGACATCGCGAAACAGGTCGGTATCGCACATATGGAGGTGCCGACCGACGAGGTCTCACGTGAGGAATACGCGCGCAACGAAGCCGACCGCTGCTACTGGTGCAAGACGGAGTTGTTCGACGTCCTGGATCCCATGGCTCGAGAGCGCGGAGCCTCGGTGGTGGTGGGCACCAATGTCGACGATCTGCACGATCATCGGCCCGGCAGCGAGCCGCACGCGAACGCAGTGCCCGATCGCCCCTTGCAGATGCGGGGTTAAGCAAAGTCGAGATCCGCGATCTCTCGCGCCGGTGGGGACTGCCCACCGCCGACGAACCGGCCTCACCATGCCTCGCCTCGCGCTTCGCCTACGGTGTTCGCGTGACGGAAAAGGGTTTGGACCGGATCGATCGAGCCGAAGAGGCGATCAGGTCGTTGGGGTTCTCCGAGTTCAGGGTGAGAGACCACGGTGACCTCGCGCGGGTCGAAGTCGAGCCGGCACAGATCGAGCGAGCGGCCGCCCTTCACGATGCGATCGCCGCCGCGCTCTCAGAGCTCGGCTTTACCTACGTAACGCTCGACCTGAAAGGGTTTCGTTCGGGGTCGATGAACGAAGTACTGAAGATCCGCGGCTTAGGACGGCAGAGCTGACCAGCTAAAGCTTCACCACGGGACAGGTCAACGTTCGCGTGATGCCTTCGATCGTTTGGATCCGGGACACGACCATCTTCCCGAGCTCGTCCATGCTGGACGCACTGACTCGAACCACGACATCGTAAGGACCCGAAACATCTTCGGCGTTCTCGATGCCCTCCAAGGTTCGGATCTCGTGAGCCACGTGCGCAGCATTCACGGCGGTCTGAATGAGGACGTAAGCGGTCACTTCGTCGGCCACGCGACCCTCCTTCCCTTCGTCCTAAGTGGTGCGGCATCATAGTCGGCCCACGTGGGGCCGCTGTGTCTCGCACGCTCCGGGAGGGGTATAGAAAGGACTCGGCCCCGGACGCGGCGCGA
>JBHELU010000256.1:0-12146 GCA_046262955.1 Actinomycetota bacterium
GAATCGAGGCCAGCAGCGCAACGACAAGCCCGATGGCGGCAAGCACGGCGATGCTTTTTCGATCGCGGGTCCGATCGATATTCACGTCTCGAAGTGTGCCAGGACTTGAGATCCCTCGCCGGATGGAGCGACGGCGAATCCACGCGAGACTGAATTTCGTGGAAGACCACGATCGGAGAGTGGAGCAGAGACTTCTGCACCCCAATCGACGGCCGACGAACCGGGAGCGGCTCGCTCGCTTGCAGCAGAGATGGCAGAAGGTCGTCCTACTTGCGGCAATCGTCGGTCTCCTCACCGGACTGTTGGTCGCCGGCTTCGAGTCCATCGTGATCAGCGTCCTGCTCCCCCGCGTCTTCGAGTTGCCACTCGCGCTTCTATGCGTCGCTCCCGGGCTGGGGCTCCTGGTCAACTATCTGTGCCTTCACTACATCCCGCCGGGACATACGGCTTCCGCAACCTCCGACGCGTACATCGCCACCTTTCACGACCGACAAAGACGATTGCAGCTACGCAGGCTCCTACCCCGGATGCTCGGCGGTGTTGCAACTTTGGGATTGGGTGGCGCGATGGGTCTGGAAGGCCCGTCGCTCTATGCCGGTTCAGTGGTCGGTTCGACCATCCAAACTCGTTTCAAGAACCTCTTCACCCCCGAAGAGCGCAACCTCTTACTAGTTGCGGGCGCGGCGGCCGGAGTGGCAGCGATCTTCAAGGCCCCCGCCACAGGGGTGATCTTTTCGTTGGAAGTGCCGTTCCAAGTCGATCTAGCTCGTCGCGCCCTGGTTCCGGCACTCGTCGCTGCAGCGGCCAGCTACATCACGTTTGCCGCGCTCGTGGGGACTCAGCCGCTCTTCGCCGTAAATGGGGCGCCGGCCTTCGACATCAAAGACATCGGCGGAGCAATACTCATCGGGCTTTTCGCCGGCGCGCTTGCTCGGGGCTTCGCATGGTTGCTCCGCGTTGCGAAGGAAGTTCCGACACGGGTCAACCCTTTGGTCGCAGTACTCGTCGGGGCAATCGTGCTCGCCCTCCTGGCCTTGCTCACCAGCCACTTGTTCGACTCGCCGCTATCGATCGGCCCCGGCTATCGCGCCGTTCGTTGGGCGCTTGATTCGCGTCGCACCGCGGCCGCGATCGGAGTCCTGTTCGTGGTCAGAGCATTCGCCACTTCCGCAACCGTTGCGGGTGGTGGAACGGGAGGCTTGTTCATCCCGCTGGTCATACAAGGCACTTTGCTCGGGAAGATCGTTGGCAATGCGCTCGGAGCTTCCACGTCGAGCCTCTTTCCGATGATCGGCTTGGCCGCTTTCCTGGGGGCCGGGTACCGAACGCCGCTGGCAGGGATCGTCTTCGTCGCTGAAGCAAGCGGGCGCGCATCACTCGGGGTTCCGGCCCTCATTGCTGCTGCAGTTGCCGAGCTAATGATGGGATCCGCCAGTGTCAGTCCTTACCAACGTCGCGAAAGGACTATCGAGCAAGCGCTGCCATCAAGCGATGAGCTCTAGACGCCGCGCGCGAACACGCTAGGAAGCTCGGGCGTTAAGTGTTACGCCTGGGACCGAGAACGCGGACCCCGTCTTGAACGGCTCGAAGTTGTTCTCGAGGGCGGAACGCACCTCTTCTGTTTGATCGGGTGGAAGTTCCTTGACGAGCCGCGCGATGGGCCCAGCCAGCTCGGTCATGAATGCCCACGCCGTATCGAAGTTTTCATAAGTCCAGGTGACCTCGATCTCTTCTATCGAGATGTCGGAAAACCCGGCCCCCTCGAGTTTGGCGCGGAGCCTCTCGGGGTCACCCAACGAAAAGATCCCGCCGGGGCCCAATGGATCCCCACCCGGTGCATGACCAAGCTGAACCAGCGTCATGCCCGGTACGGTGACCCACGGATTTCTCTCGGGCGCACCCCACACCGATAGCGCCAGATGGCGGCCCCGCTCCAAGACGCGGCGACACTCCTTCATCGCGGCCGCAGGGTCGAGCATCAGCATGAAGCCCCAGCGGCACGTAATGCCGTCAACACTTGCGTCTTGCAGGTCCATCTGCTCAGCATCGAGGACGCGATTTTCGACGTTGGTTAATCCGAGCTTGCCGATCAGGCGACGCGCAACCTCCACCATCTCGGGCGCAAAGTCCGTCTCGATCACTTTCCCGGACTGACCCACCCGTTCGGCGAGGAGAGGCGCTAGGTCGCCCGGCCCCCCTGCTACATCGAGAAACGTGTCCCCTTCACGTGGATCCGAGGACCGAGCTATCCACTCGGCCACGTGGCCCGACGTGCGCTCCATGTAGTCGCGGTAACGCTCCCACCCTGGGGCCATCTCGTTCCAGACTGCACGACTCTTCTCGCGAGCTTCATCCATTGGAGCCTCCCCACCTAGACGCCGCCGAGCTGTGCCCAAAAGTTACGTGGTGGATGGCCGCCTCGCCAAGGTCAAACGGCCAGATTCCATCGGTTGATCGGCACATCACGATCGATCGCCACGGCCCCCACGAAATCACCACCGGGATCGAGCTCGGTCACGAACCACCTCGACCCGCCCTCAACGTCGACCCTCTGAGTGAGGTATTGGCTTACTTCGAATGAGCCAAGCGACATCGAAACCCCTTTACCGATCGCCTTAACGACGGCTTCCTTCTTCGTCCATAGATCGAAGAAGGCTCGACTATCCGAGGCAGAGAGGCGCTCAGCCTCGGCTTCGGTAAAGAAACGCCGGGCAAGCCCACTGCGATCAACCGACCGACTCATGTCCTCGACGTCAACGCCCACCCTCACGTTCACCCCGACCGCGATAACGATCGCTCCGCCCGAATGCGAAAGATTGAAATCAAGCCCTTCGTTTGACACCAGTGAGGGCCTGCCGTGCTCCCCCACTTCGAACGTCAGGCCGCTTGGATCGCGAGCGAGAAGCGTCCCTAAGATCTCGCGCAACACAGGGTCGGCTCGAGAAGAAACTCCATGCGCGCCCCACACATGGACCGATCCAGTTGCGAGCGGTGAACGATCCCACGGGGGCCAGCCATCGAAAACGGCCGGCACCTAGAAGCCGATCGCGAGCTCGATGGCGATCATCACTCCTGTGGCGATGAGGATCGAGAGGGCCCCCAGAGTGCGCCCGCCCTCCATCGATTCGGGAACCAGCTGTGTGGCGACCATCCACACCATGGCGCCGCCGGCGAAACCGAGACCCGCGGGAAGGAGCGGCTCAAAGGCACGCACGGCTAGAAAAGCAGGTACCGCCATAAGCGGCTGCGGAAGGCTCGAGAAGATGCTCCAGAGCGCGGCATTGCGGGCTTTCTCGCCATGGGGAACAAGGGAAAGGCTGATCGCCACACCTTCGGGGATGTTGTGCACAGCAATCGCGATTGCGATCAGGATGCCAAGCGCTCGCTCGCCTGCAAGGGACACTCCGACCGCGATCCCCTCGGTGAATGAGTGGATCGTCATGACACCAATGATCAGCACAGCGGTTAACCCTCTGGCTCCCCTCAGGTTGCCCACATGAGCGTTGGGATAGCGATTCAAGAACTTTGTCGCCGCAAAGATGAAGATCACTCCAGCCGCCGCCCCAGCTACGGTCCCGAGCCAATTCCTTAGCGCACCTTCGTAAAACAGTCCGACGCTTGCTCCCAGCATCGCTCCGGCAGCGAGCGCGCTCGAAACGGCTATCGATAAGCGCTCGTGGCCCCGAACCAAAAGGACAGGGAAGACTCCGAGACCCGTCGCGAGAGCGGTCCCAAGGGCCACCAGGAAGACTCCGAGAGACGTCACTCCACGATTGTCCGGTAAATCACCGGCTGATAATGCCCGCTACCATCGACTCGTGCGAGCGTTGAGGCTCCTGATCGCGATTGCGGGCGTGCTGGTTCTTGCGGGAGCTCCCGCAGCGGCCACCTCGTCCAGGCAGGTTGTCGCTCTCAACCTGAAGGGGGTTGTCGACCCGTTCGAAGCTTCCTACATATCCGGCGCGATCGTAGATGCGGCCGACTCCCACGCAGCGGCGGTCCTGCTGACGATCGATACACCGGGTGGCCTCGACTCATCGATGAGGAAGATCATCCAATCGATCCTGAACTCGCCGGTCCCGGTGATCTGCTACGTCTCTCCTGAAGGCGCGCGAGCAGCCTCAGCCGGCGCGTTCATCCTCTTGTCGTGCGACGTCGCGGTGATGGCTCCCGAGACGAACGTCGGCGCAGCAAGCCCAGTCGGAGTCAGCGGGGCGATCGAGCAACGCAAAGTGCTGAACGATTCGATCGCGTACATCCGAAGCCTCGCTCAAGAGAAAGACCGCAACCCGGACTGGGCCGAAAAAGCGGTGCGCGACGCCGCGAGCGCGACTGCGGACGAAGCCCTGCAGCTTGGGGTCATCGACGCGGTAGAGCCGTCCGTGAGCGACGCGCTCACGTTTTCCGACGGCCGCACGATCGAGAAGAACGGAACCTCGATCACGATCGATACCAAAGGAGCATCGATCGTCAACCGGAACTTGGGACTGGGCTGGAACCTGCTGCACAGTCTTCTGAACCCCGATCTCGCATTCATTTTCTTCTACCTGGGCATCGGTTTGATCATCGTCGAGGTGATCCATCCGGGGATCTCGATCCCAGGCATCCTCGGAGTTCTCTCGCTCGCCGCTGCATTCGTCTCCTTCGGGATGTTGCCGGTGCAGCTCCTCGGCGTGATCCTGTTGCTCGCTTCGGCGGGGTTGTTCTTGTTGGAGCTGAAACATCCGGGCATCAGCGTGCCGGGCATCGGAGCTCTGATAACGCTCGTCGCGGGCGGACTGCTGCTCTTCGACCCGGCCGTCCCCGGAGTCGGCGTTTCGTTGTGGATCATCATCCCGGTCGCAGCGTTGATGAGCCTCTACTTCTCGATCGTTGCTCCGGCCGCATTGCGTGCTCGCAAACTGCCCGCTCAAACTGGAGTTCAGAAGCTGATCGGCGCAGAAGGCGTCGTAGTCAACGACGTCGACCCGGCGGGGACGGTTCGAGTGGGCGGAGAGCTGTGGTCGGCAGAATCCATGGTCGGGGCCATCCCTAGGGATCGAATAGTTCGCGTGGTGGGGATCGAGGGCTTGCGTTTGAAGGTAGAACCCGCTTCAGAAGTTGTGGCGGGACATGCGGCATCTAAGGCAGGAGGCGGACCGTGACACCAGCATTGATCGGCCTGATCGTCGTTGTCGTTCTTGTTCTGTTCTTGCTCCTCTCGGCGATAAGGATCGTCCGCGAGTACGAACGACTCGTAGTCTTCCGTTTGGGACGAGTCATCGGGGTGAAAGGCCCCGGCGTCGTTCTGCTGATCCCGCTGGTCGATCGAGCAACCAACGTCGACCTTCGTGAGCTCTATCTCGAGATCCCCCACCAAAGCGCCATCACAGAGGACAACGCAGGTATCTCCATCGACTTCATCATCTTCTACAAGGTCGTGGATCCCGTCATGTCGGTGGTGGAAGTTCAGTACTTCGCGGGTGCCGCCCAGAACATCGCTGCTACCACGCTTCGGTCGGTTGTCGGAGATATGAGCCTCGATGAGGTCCTGGCGAAACGCGAGGAGATGAACACCATCTTGCGAACGAAGCTGGACGAAGTGACCGAGCGATGGGGCGTCAAGATCACCAACGTCGAGATCCGCGAGATCATCCCGCCTCCGACCGTGCAGGAAGCCATGACCCGGCAGATGTCGGCAGAGAGAACGCGACGCGCGGTCGTCACCGAGGCAGAAGGTCAGAAATCCGCCGCCATCACCGTGGCGGAAGGCAACAAGCAGTCGGCGATCCTCAATGCCGAGGGGAACAAGCAAGCCGCGATCCTCAATGCCGAAGGTGGACGCCAAGCAGCAATCCTGCAAGCCGAGGGTTTTTCTATCGCGCTGCAAAAGATCTTCGAGGTGGCTCGAGGCGTGGACGCCAACACGATGAGCCTTCAGTACCTGGACGCGTTGAAAGCTCTCGGGGTGTCGGACGCCACGAAGTTCGTGATCCCGATGGAGTTGTCATCGCTACTCGGAAGTGTCACCGGTTTGGCACAGAAGTCGTTCGCGGAAAGCGAGTCGTAGCTCTTTGCCAAACTCACCGGTGGATGACGGGAATCGGTCGCCGTTCGACCCTCCCGTCGAAGACATGGTGGCGATCGGGCGTTCCGTTGTCGACTTCGTCACGAGCTTCATAGACGACCGGTATCGAGTTGCGTCTTCGGATTACGAAGGTGCGTACGAGCTCGCACGCGAGCTGCGAGTCTCGCCACCGCGTGCGGGCCGGGATCTAGCCGACGTGCTCGAGACGATCGGAACGGCCGCAGGGAAAGGGTTCGACCCCGCGGCCCCCGGTTTCCTGGCGTACATCCCGGGTGGGGGTCTGTATTCGGCAGCGATCGCCGACTTCATCGCTTGCTCGATCAATCGCTATACGGGGATCACCGCACCGTCCCCTGCGATCGCGCAGCTCGAATCCGTGGTCATCAGATGGATATGCGACTTGTTCGACTACCCACCCGAATCGCGGGGCATCCTCACGCCGGGCGGCTCGATGGCGAACCTGTCGGCGATCATCACGGCTCGCTCGCACTTGCTCGGCGAGGACTTCCTCGATGGCGTTCTGTACGCGTCGGACGCAGCCCACCACTCGATCGCCAAGTCGGCCAAGATCGCGGGCCTTCCTTCTTCCGCAGTCAGCGTCGTTCCTACCGACAAGAACGTGCGCATGGACGTAGCGGAATTGCGCCGACTTGTCGATGAAGATCGATCCGCCGGAAGACGACCGTTCATGGTGGTCGGCTCTGCAGGGACCGTGAATGTCGGTGCCGTCGATCCACTAGACGAGATCGCCGTCGTCGCGGCGGAGCAGGACCTTTGGTTCCACGTCGACGGTGCGTACGGGGGGTTCTTCCAACTCACCGAACGAGGCAGGCAGGCTCTCCGTGGGATCACGTCCGCAGACTCGATAACCCTCGATCCCCACAAGACGCTGTTCCTGCCGTATGGAACAGGCAGCCTCATCGTTAGGGACGGCACCGCTCTGAAGGACGCCCATCAGCTGCATGCCCACTACCTCCCCGACTCATCCGAGGATCCCGAGCTGTTCGATCATGCCGATTACTCGCCCGAGCTCACCCGCGATTTCCGTGGCCTTCGCGTGTGGCTGCCTCTTCAGGTGCATGGAGTTGATGCGTTCGTTTCCGCACTCGACGAGAAGCTCGATCTCGCTCGCCTCGTTTACGAGGAGCTCGTTAAGGTTCCTCAGCTCGAGGTCCCGTGGCAGCCGCAGCTCTCGCTGGTTGCCTTCCGGCCTCGCGGCGGAACGAACGCCGACGTCGAAGCATTGCTCGATCGCATCAATGCAAGTGGGCGTGTGTGGCTGTCACCAGCTGCTGTCGAGGATCGTGACTACCTGCGTGTGTGCATCGTCTCTCATAGAACACGACGACCTCGCATCGAAGAATGCATCCAGATCATCTCGGACGCGGCTGCCGAGCTTCCGCGATAGGAATAAACGGCGCGCGGCAAGCGTTGGACGAATGGTCTAAGGAGGATAGATGTCGTCCGTTGCCGAAAGAGCCGCGCTGGTCAAAAGCGATCTGATCGATCACATCGCACGCGTCGAACTGCGCGTGCGCGACATCGATAAGGCCTTGTCTTTCTACCGCGATGTCGTCGGGCTCAAAGTGAGCGAGCAGAGCGCCGACCGCGCTTCACTGGGCACAACCGAGATACCCACGTTCCTGAACCTGACTTCGTCGGGCGTCACGGCTCCCGCGGACCCGCGCGCAACGGGGCTCTTTCACACTGCGATCCGATTCCCCACCCGGCCTTCTCTAGGTGATGCGCTGGCGCGCCTAGCCCATGCCGGAATGGAGATCGGGGCAGGCGACCACCTGGTCAGCGAGGCGCTCTACATCGACGATCCGGATGGCAACGGCGTTGAGCTGTACTGGGATCGCCCGGTTGAGGACTGGCCACCACCCGCCGGCGACATGATCACGCCGATGGCCACGCTGCCCGTCGACCTGCAAAGCCTCCTCAACGATGGGTCGCGGGAGAACGCCGTCGACGTTCCCGCTCCGTCCGGAACGGACATCGGACATGTTCACCTTCAGGTATCGGACGTCGATGCGACGACTCGCTTCTATCGGGATCAAGTCGGTCTGGACCTGACCGCTCGCCTTGGCAACGCGGCGGCCTTCTTCTCGTCCAATGGCTATCACCACCACATAGGCACCAACACGTGGCGAACCGCGGGTCGCAAACCCGCGAGTCGCGAGCAAGCAGGGCTCGATCGGGTCGCATTTACCGTCAGCTCTGAGACTGCCCTGAACGATCTTTCGGATCGACTCAATTCTTCAGGGATCCAAGTGTCCAGAGACGGTGGAGACCTAGTCGTGCACGACCCCGACGGGATCGAGCTTCGGTTCATGTGCTTCGTCCAGTGAGGTTGACGATGCTTTGCGGCGCGTAAAGCAAGCATGGCAAGGCCGCAGGGAGCGGTGCGTACCTGGAAGGTACGTGCGCGACTGAGAACGCAGCCAGGCGTCAGCTTTACGCCCGGAAACGCGGCGGACCTTGCTGGTCGAGGCACCTACTAACTGATCGTTTTTCCCGTAAGAGTCGCGACAAGTCGCCGGGTAGCTCCGCCCAAAGCGAAACGATCGGCTATCTCGAACAGCTCGCGGTCTGGCATGTCGCGCGGCCGGGCGATGTCTACATCCGGGATCGGTAGGTCGGTAGGGATAGTCACGACCTTCACTGCGCGCTCGACGTAATCACGATCGCGCTTCACTCGGTTCAGCGCGACCGACTCCTCGCCGTTGTCGATCGCTTCCAAGATGCCATCGAGGCTGCCGTAGCGTGCGACCAAGGTCGCAGCGAGCTTCTCCCCTACTCCTTTGACGCCGGGAAGGCCGTCTGAAGGATCGCCTCTTAGGGTCGCAAAGTCTTTGTACGCGCGGCCCGGGATCTTGTACTTGTCTTCGATGTAACCCTCGTTCACGACATCGACATTCGATACACCACGCTTGGGATAGAGCACGTAGATATTGGGATCGCGCACGAGCTGGAAAAGGTCGCGGTCTCCAGACACGATCGCAACGCGACCGGGAGCGCGTTCAGCGAGTGTGCCGATCACGTCCTCCGCCTCATATCCCGGGTGACCAACCACCTGGATCCCGCAGCCCTCCAGGATCTGCAGGATGACGGGTAGCTGAGGCTCGAGCAGGTCTTCCGCTTGCTCTTGAGCGCTGCCCGATTCCGCGCGATACGCCTTGTACGAGTCGATCAGATCGACCCGCCATTCGGGGCGCCAATCATCGTCCGCCGCGCAGCAGATGAAGTCGGGATCGTGCTGAGCGATCAAGCCTTGCAGCATCCCGAGGAAGCCGTATGCAGCGTTGACAAGGGTCCCATCGGGTGCTCGCAGGGTGTCCGGCACGGAAAAGAGCGCCCTGTATATGAGGCTCGCAGAGTCCACCAACAGCGTCAGATCCGAGGTCATTGGATCAGTATCCCCGCTTGGGCTCACTCCCCCTAAGGCACTTTCACGTTCGTAACCCCCCCTTTCACGGCCCTTAGGCACACCCGAGAGTGACTCGGACGTAGTCGCATGAGGAGAATCAACCCTTGCCCGTGACCGCAACGATGTATAAATCGCGTCTCGATCCGATGGCGGCTGAGCTGGGAAAATACGGGGTACAGATGAGCATCCAGGGCAGATCCGGGCTGGGGCAGTCTCCCCTCGTCGGCCGCGAGGCCGAACTCGAGCAGGCTCGTGCTGCTCTGGAGGACTCGGTCCGCGGGCACGGTCACATGCTGACCGTCGTGGGCGACGCGGGGATGGGAAAGACCTCGTTCCTGAATGCGGTGGCGGACGAAGCACTCGGTCGTGGGTGCAGGGTCGTCGCAGCTCGATGCGTCGAAGGAGTCGACACTCCGCCGTACTGGCCGTGGGCGCAGGTAGTCCGCGAGCTGGCTAAAGCGCTAGACGACGAGATCCCTGTCCAAGCAACGCCATCTCTCACTCCTCTTTCTCACATCGTCCCTGAGATGGGGAAAACATCTGGCGAAGCATTCGAGCCGGCCGATCGCTTCAAGCTCTTCGAGTCCCTGCTCACCCTCTTCGGCCTTGCGTCCTCGGAGCAGCCTTTGTTGCTCATGTTCGACGATGCCCACGCCGCCGACGAATCGTCGCTCCTGCTGCTACAGCTCTTGACGAAGCACCACAGGGATATGCCCCTTCTGATCCTTGCGGCCCACGACGAGAGCACAGCACGAGAGAATCCTTCGCGAGCACACGTTCTGAGCGAGATCACGCGTTCGGGGACTCGGATAATCCTGTCGCAGCTGCAAGAACGAGACGTCGCTTTGATCTACGAGGCGATAACTGGCGCGCCTCCGGCAGAAGGAACGCTTCACGCGATCGCAGGGGCGAGCGAGGGCAATCCCTTCTTCGCTGAAGAGACCACTCGACTCCTTACCCAGAAAGGCGACATCCATCGCCCCGACCACTCGATCGGCTTCAGAGTGCCCAGAGCAGCTGCGGACATCCTTCGAGCACGCTTGAATTCACTGCCCAGCGAGGTAGTCGAATTGCTATCGGTGGCCTCCGTGATCGGGCGGTCCTTCCAGCTGTCCCTGCTATCGGAGGTCAGCGGCATCGACTTCGATCGATTGCTCGAGATGCTGGATACGGCAGTGCGCGGAGGCGTGATCGAGGAATCGGGTGCACTCGGAGATTTCCGGTTCCTGCACGTTCTGATCCGGGAAACTCTCTACGAGGATCTCACCGCAGGCACTCGGATGCGGCTTCACCGCGAGATCGCCGAAACCCTTGATCGTTTGACAGCGGGAGAGCCACAAGCGCGGTTGGCGGAGCGCGCACACCACTGGTTCAAGGCTGCTCAGGCCGGCGACCCGAACAAGACGATCGATTGCATAGTCGGTGCCGCCGAGCTCGCGACCGATTCGCAGGCGTACGAAGAGGCAACCCGGTTGTATCTGAGGGCTTTGAAGGTGTCCGAGTCGACCGCGCTTCCACCCGAGAAGAGAAAGCATGTGCGCCAAGCCATGGACGAGCTTCAACGAAGAGCGGTCACGCCGGACGAACCGGCTTCGTCCTACAGCGAGTTCCGGCTCGAAGGCGACTACTGGACGATCAGCTATCAAGGAAGAACTTCGAGGCTCAAGGACACAAAGGGTCTCCGCTACATGGCTTACCTGCTGAAGAACCCAGGCGCCGAGATTCACGTCCTGGACCTCGTTCGAACTTTGTCTGGTACCGCCGAGGATCCGCCCAACACCTCGACTGACGTGGATCTGCGAGCCGATCTCTTCGGCGATGCCGGCTCAGTGCTAGACGAGCGTGCCAAGCGCGAGTACAAGAAGCGTATCCAGGAGCTTCGCGAGGAGGTGGAAGAGGCGGAGGAGTTTAACGATCTCGAGCGAGCCGCACGCGCTAAGGAGGAGATCGAGTATCTAGTCGATGCGTTGTCGAGCGCGGTCGGGCTGGGGGGCCGCGATCGCAAGGCCGCCTCCAACGCAGAAAGGGCGCGGGTGAGCGTGACGAAGGCGATCAAGGACGCACTGAAGCGGATCTCCAGTGCCGACGCCAAGCTAGGCGATCACCTGATGACGACAGTGCGCACCGGGACCTACTGTGGATATACGCCCGACCCCCGCGTGCCTATCAATTGGACGACCTCAGACCAACCAGAAGCGAGCGACCATGACGCCTGAGACCGACTTCGATAGAGACAAGCTCATCGCCGACCACCGAGTCGGAAAAAAGGTCGGCGATTTCATCCTCGAGTCGGTGGTGGGCCAAGGTGGGATGGGGGTCGTTTACCGCGCGGTCCATGAATCAACTGGTGCAACCGTCGCTTTGAAACTGATGCTCCCAGAGTTCGCGGCGAATCGCCGGTTCCGCGAACGCTTCATCAGGGAGGCCCAGCTCGGCCCCCGGCTTAGCCACCCAAACATCGTTCCCATCATCGCGACCGGCGAAGCAGACGGAGAGCTCTTCATCGCGATGGAGTTGATCGAAGGCGCAGATCTAAAGGCGCTCATCGAGAAGACCGGACCTCTGGACCTGAAAGCAGTCGTCGCGATCTTCAGGCAGGCGGCAGCCGGACTCGATGCTGCTCATGAAGCGGGCATCGTTCACCGCGAC
>JBHELU010000257.1:0-2818 GCA_046262955.1 Actinomycetota bacterium
CGTCTGAGTCCATCGGACCTCCCGTCTCTTTGGAAACTTGTCGACAAGTCGTCTTGTCGCCGCGGGAGGTTACCTCACGGAAAAGAGCAGGACAACCCCTAAGGGGTTAACGGCCGGCGGTTTGCTTGCAGTCCACGCACAGCGAGGTAGTCGGGACGGCCTCGAGGCGCTCGGCCGGGATCTCGCGGCCGCATTGCTGACACTTGCCGTAGGTGCCCTGGTCCATCCGTTGAAGCGCTGCGTTCACCAACTCGAGCGTGTCGCGCAGCTGCTCCACCAGCCCGAGCAACTCGGACCGCTCGGTCGTCACCTGGGCAGAATCCGCGAAGCCCTCGTCGAGGCCCACCTCGACCCCGCCGGTCGTGTCGGCGCCGTGCTCGGTTAGCTGACGCTCGAGAGTGCTCTTTTCGTCCTCGAGACGTCGTCTGATCGTCTGTATCTCCTGGTCCACCTTGTCCCCCGGATCTCGGCCCCTGCCGGTCAGCGCCGGCGGGCTCGTGGGTGAGCCGACCGATAGACCTCAGTGAGGCGCTTGTCGCTCACCAGCGTGTACACCTGCGTTGTTGACAGACTTGCGTGCCCTAAAAGCTCCTGCACCACCCTTATATCCGCGCCGTTATCCAGCATGTGCGTGGCGAATGAGTGCCGCAGCGTATGGGGCGAAACTCGCTCGCCCAAACCGGCTTCCCGAGCGTACCCCTTCAGGAGTTTCCAGCACCCCTGCCGCGATAGGCGCCCCCCGCGGGCATTTAGGAACAGGGCCCCCTTAGCTGAAGCCACCGCACGGCGAGCGATCTCCGGCCTGCTGCGAGCGACGTACTTGGAAACCGCCGCGGCAGCCTGACGGCCGAGGGGCACGACTCGGCTCTTCTGTCCCTTGCCCTCGACCACGGTCATGCTGCGGGCGTCGAGGTCGACCTCGTCAAGATCGAGCGAGCACAGCTCCGAGATCCTGAGCCCTCCCGCGTAGAGGAGCTCGAGCATCGCCTTGTCCCGTCGTCCCAGGAGGTCGTCGCGGGGCCGGGAAAGCAAAGCCTCGACCTCGTCTATAGAGATCGCCTTCGGAAGCGACCGCTCCCGCGCCGGGGTGCCTAGGGTCGCCGTGGGATCGTGGTCGAGCGTGCCCTCCCGGATCAAGAACCGATACAGCGACCGCAGGGACACGATGATCCGAGCGACGGACGCTGGTCGATAGGGCCTAAAACCGTCCTTGCCCGAGCGCAAGCTCTCCAAGAATCCCGTTAGGTCGTCTGCGGTTACCGCGCCGGGATCGATCCCTTCGGCCACGCAGTGCTTGCGCCACAGCGCAAGATCCCGGCGGTACGAGGCGACCGTGTTCGCCGAAAGACCGCGTTCGTACGCAACGTGCGACAGGAACTCGTCGACCCATGTATCCAGCCGGTGGATCCTCTTCTCAACAGTGGTTGACATAACCCCAGACACGATACTCGCCCACCTACCGCGAACCGCTCGACCGAAGACATCGCTCCGCGGACCTCGCTCCGCTCTTCGTACTAGGTCAAGTTCGGGCCGCATGTTCTAGGTCTGCGGACCGAAGGCGCTAGCGATAGCGCGCCGTGGGCCGCATGTTCTAGGCGAGGACTGTGTCGAGCACGGTCCACGGCAGAGAGTGGGCTTCGGCTACCGGCTCGTACACCAGCTCGCCCCGATAGACGTTCACACCTTTCGCCAGAGCGGGGTCGTCTTTGACCGCGGATTCGAGTCCCTGGTCGGCAAGCGCCACGACGTAAGGCATCGTCGCGTTCGTCAGTCCATAAGTAGAGGTGTGGGGCACGGCCCCCGGCATGTTCCCCACACAGTAATGAACGACCTCGTGAACCACGTACGTCGGATCCGAGTGCGTCGTCATGTGTGACGTTTCGAAACACCCGCCCTGATCGATCGAGATGTCCACCACAACAGCGCCCGGTTTCATCTCTTTGATGATGTCCTCCGTGACTACTTTGGGAGCTCGCGCGCCCGGGACAAGCACCGCCCCGATCACGAGGTCGGCGGAGACCACGGTCTCCTCGACCGACAACCGGTTCGAAGCCAGGGTGAGGATCTTTCCTTGATGGATCCGGTCGATATCCCGGAGCTTGTTGATGTTCTTGTCCAGGATGATGACTTCGGCCTCCATGCCCTGCGCGATCCATGCGGCGTTCATCCCGGCCATCCCTGCTCCGATGACCACGACCCGCCCGGGCCGGACACCGGAGACTCCCCCGAGCAAGACACCCCGGCCCCCGTGGGCTCGTTCTAAGAAATTGGCTCCGGCATGCGGAGCCATCCGCCCGGCTACTTCGCTCATCGGGGCCAGCAGCGGAAGGGTGCCGTCGGCCGGCTCCACCGTCTCGTACGCCACTGCGGTCGTCTTCGAGTCCATCAACGCCTTCGTCACCGGTTCCGACGCGGCGAGGTGCAGATAAGTGAATAGGACGAGCCCCTCCCGCAAGCGATGGAACTCCTCTTCGATCGGCTCCTTGACCTTCAGCACGAGTTCCGACTCGGCAAAGACATCGTCGGCGGTCGGCACGATCGTGGCGCCGGCGCGCTCGAACTCGTCGTCGAGGATGCTCGACCCACGTCCGGCGTCGTGCTCGATCAGAACGCGGTGACCGGACACGACCAGCTCGCGCACGCCTGCCGGCGTGATGGCAACCCGGTATTCGTTGTCCTTGAGCTCGCGCGGCACCCCGACTTTCATCGGCGGTGAGCCTACCGGGCGCGCCGCCGAGCGAACAGGCTTATTCGAAGCGGACGGGCTTATTACTGAGTGGTGCTGCGCAGGTCGACCGTGTCGTCGACGAGGCGCAGC
>JBHELU010000258.1:0-7277 GCA_046262955.1 Actinomycetota bacterium
GCGATCCACGGCGAGCCGGAGGTTCCCCCCTATCCGGTTAGCCATGGGTGCGTTCGGATCCCGATGTACGTCACAAAAGGGTTCTACTACCGCAACCCCATCGGAACGCCCGTTTACGTCCACGACTAGTTCGTAAAACCCCCTGGCAGAACTCCGCCCCCAGACCTACGTTGAGATGGCCGTATCACTTCTCGTGGGAAGGGGCAGTCATGGCAGTAGCTGTAGTTCTGGAGTTCAAGGGCGGGTCGCTCGAGCAGTACGACCAGCTCATCGAGAAGATGGGTTTCGAGCCCGGCGGCAAAGGTGAGCCGGGCGGTCTGTTCCACTGGGTAACAAAGACCGACGATGGTCTGCGGGTGACCGACGTATGGGAAGACGCCGAGACGTTCCAGAAATTCGCAGACCAGAAGATCGGGCCACTCAGCCAAGACATCGGTGCACCGGGCCCGTCCAACGTCACGATGCACGAGGTGCACAACTACCTAACCGCCGGCTAAGAGCCCCAGCCGTCGTCAGTGGATGACGCGGCGACCGAAGATGAACTGGCCGCGGTACCAAGAGCCCGCGCCCATGTAGTCGAGGCTTACTCCGTCCTTCGATCCGGACGAGTCGATCATCCAGCCATGACCGACGTAGACGCCGACGTGGTAGACGCTCGAAGGACTGGAGTGGGTCCCCGACGGCGCGAAGAACACGAGGTCGCCGGCAGTGAGCTTCTTGAATCCGAGCCGCTTCTTGCGCCTGGTTGCCTCGGCCATCTGCGCGGAGCTCCGCTCGGGCAACGACCATCCTTTGTAGGGACGATGCGGCGACCAGCCCGGGGCAGATGCTCGCAGCACGTACCACGAGAATCCCGAGCAATCGACGCCGCCGTGCGGTTGCGCGCCGTAGGGATAGCCCGCGCGGGTGCGGTTGAGCCACTCGCCGCCCCAAACGTAGGGAGTGCCGGCCAGCGAGAAGGCGAACTGCACGACTTTCTTCTGCGAGCTAGATAGATCGGGAAGCTCCATCGTTGCGAGCTCCTCGGCGGCCCACATGTCGGGGCTCGTCTTTGCTTCCCAAACGGCGTAAAGGATGTCTGCTTGGGTCATAGCGTCGTTCGCTGCGGCTTCGTGCTGCTCGTCGCCCGGAGCGTGGTCGTAGCGCAATCCGAGGTCTCGAGCCACTATCTCGGGGCCGAAGCTCGAGGGCACCTTTGGGCCCCAGCCGTCGGCCGAGCGCAGATGGTTCAAGTGGTTGGCCACCGCCCCTTGGCCGAGAATCGCGACTAGAGCGGCGTCGACCTCACGAGCGGTGACCTTGCCCGTGCCTCCGGCGGACCCTCTGCCGAAGGTGGATCGAAGCAGCCGGGCGAAGCGGTCTCGGCTCATCGACTTGTTCGGCCGGAAATATGGCTTGTTGATCGCGCCGAGCGCCGAGAGCCCGGACAACGCAGGTTTCACGTAGGCGGGGATCTGACGCCGATGGGTATGTGCCGAGGCCTGCGGAATGGCCGTCGCCAATAGGGCGATGGCCAGGACCGCACACGCCGCACCGAGTGTTCGTCTCACACCTAGTCCATCGGAGGAAGTGCTTGCTGACCTTGAACGCTAAATCGGACAAATCGCCTCCCCCGATCGGGTGAACTTCCCGGCCGAAACGGACTATTCGGCCAGATGGGCCGCGCTGGGACCATGCAGGAGTCGAGAGGGCTTTACCGAATCTTTATCCGATGCGGTCGTCGCGTGGCGACCCGTGGGAACAAGAGGGAGAATCAGATGGCTCGGCTCTTCAAAGGACTTCTGGCAATAACGATGCTGGCGGCGCTCGTGCCGTTCGCCGGCGTTGCTGAATCGGCGACCGTCCACTGTCCTTCGGTGGCCCCGGCCCCCCTGCACTTCAACAAGCCGATCTTCATCGACAAGAACCGTGCCGGTGGTGAGCCGGTGAGCCAGGTAGCACAGGATGGCTCGATCATCGTGTCTGCCCACGCAGGAACGACCCATATCTACAAAGACCCCAACGCGGCTCCGGGGGCGGGCGACTTCCTCGTCGGGTACTCGAACGAGACGCTCAACTGGCGTTCGGCCGACGACGGCAAGACGTGGAAGTACGTCGGAGTTGCCGGTCAGTCTGCAGGTCCGCACAGCGCAACCTCGACCGGGTTCTCCGACCCGGACCTGACGATGGACGCGGGCGGCAAGATCTACAACACCGAGATCGACCTCGCGAACGACTCCGTTTTCGCGAGCCCAGACGACGGTCAGTCGTGGCCGACGGCCAACCCCGAGGCGGGTTCGGGCGATCGCCCGTGGCTGACGGGTGCGGGTAAGGACGAGGTCTACCTCTACATCAACTCGCCGCAGCAGATCATGAAGTCGACCGACGGTGGCCTCACTTTCCTGCCGGTTCAGGGAACCGGGCCGATCGGCACCGACGGCAAGATGATCGTCGACCCACTCAACCCCAAGAGCGGCCTGATCGGCCCAGTCGGGCGCGGCGGCGCGGCGATCTCCGCCGACGGCGCAAAGACGTAGAAGCAATACCCCGCGCCTCTCGGCAAGTCGACTCAGTTCTTCGGCGCAGTCGCAGTCGACTCCGCCGGTTGGATCTACTCCGTGTCGGCCGGTGGGTACTCCGGCTCCGACGACAAAACGCCAGACGGCCAAGTGGCCTTCAACTACTTCAACCGTCAGACGAACCAGTGGCAGTCCAAGCCGATCACGGTGCCGACGCCGAAGGGCGACGCGCTGTGGCCGTGGGTTATCGCCGGTAGCGATGGTCGCGTCGCGATCGTGTGGCTGCAAACGCTCGGCGGCAACGAAAACAAGTTCTACGTCTACGCGGCCGAGACCACCAATGCACACGGCTCGTACGTGTCGTGCAGCGACGGCAAGAAGCATTTCGTCCAGCCGCAGTTCGCCGTCAGCAACGCCTCCGGCACCGCAATCCACACCGGCAAGATCTGTCTAGACGGTACGGCGTGCAACGCTCGCACCGACTTCGACGGCGGTGACCGCCGGCTTGGCGACTTCCTCACGATCAACTTCGACCACCAGGGCAAGGTCTTTATCGCATCGGGTGACACGATGTTGAAGAACCCGCTCGGTGGACCGAAGCCGGTCGGCAACCCGATCTTCATCATGCAGTCGTCGGGCGACCGTCTGTTGACGAAGCCGGTCAAGGACAAGAAGACGCCGTGCGTCTATCCGCAGCCAACCTGCTAGGCATCGAATAGAAACGAGCTGTTCAAAGAGGGGGCCGGGCAACCGGCCCCCTCTTACATGAGGACCACGGCGCGCTGCGCTAACGCCTTCGATCCTCAGGGCACCTTCAGGCGATCTTTTCGACGGCGTCGGATGATCGATCGTTCGCCAGTAGATCCAACACGGCGAGCTCTATCGCTCCTTGGTACGACGGTTCTCCGTAATCGACATCTCCTAAGTCTTCCAGCGCGCCCGAGATCGTCCATCCGGAGCGGTAACGATCGAACACGCGCGGATCGATGTAAGAGGCTCGACAAACTGCAGGCGTGTTGCCCAGATAGTGCGCCACCTCTTTCACCACCAACGAGATCGCACGCGTTCGACCCGTCTTGGACCGTGATGCTTGCCCCGAGACCGAAAGTCCGACGGCGGCGAGAACCGTTGCAGTCCAGGTGCGGAAGTCCTTTGCGGTGAAGTCCTCACCCGATACATCTTTGATGTAGGCGTTGATGTCGGACGACTTGACGTCGACCCAACGCCCACCCGATTTGTACGCGAGCAATTCGGTTAGTCCACTGCGTCGCTTCTTCAAGATCTCGACGACGTCATAAACATCATCGTCCACGATGGACCAGATCCTGCGCTTCCCGGACTTGGCCCTGTAGTCGAAAACGATCTCTCTGCCCTCGACCAGCTGAACGTGGCGCTTCTGGATCGTCGCGAGCCCATAGGTTTGGTTCTGCTCCGCGTAACCTTCCGTGCCGATCCTGAAGAACCCGCGGTCGAGCAACCGCGCGGCACACGCAAGAGCCTTTTCTTTGGGCATGCCTTCGAGACCGAGGTGCTCCTTCCACACATCGCGCATGGCCGGGAGCGCTCGCGCAAACTCGATCATGTGATCGAACTTCTCTTGGTCTCGGCGCTCGCGCCACTTGGGGTGGTAGATGTACTGCCTTCGACCCGCCGCGTCCGAACCGATCGCTTGGATGTGCCCCATCGGGTACGCGCAGATCCACACGTCTTTCCAAGCCGGCGGGATGGCCAGCTCGCGGATCCGCGCGATGACCTCCGGCTCTTCGATCCTCTCGCCGGTTTCAGAATCGATGTATTCCCAACCGCGACCGCGGCGGCGTCGGACGATCCCGGGCCCGGAGCAGTCGACCCTTCTCAGACGAGCCATGGCGCCTTTGTTCCCGTTACCCTGAGTCCCTAAGCACGCTCACTATGGTCCTGAGGACCGAAGGCGCTAACGGAGTGCGCCGTGGGCCTCATGTAAATGGGAGGCATCGATGCCGGAAGGGGGAAACGGATCCGCTCCCGATAGGAACCTGGCGATGGAGCTGGTCCGCGTAACCGAGGCCGCCGCGCTGGCTGCGGCTCGCTTCATGGGTCGTGGCGACAAGGAAGGCGCCGATGGAGCCGCGGTCGACGCCATGAGATTGATGCTTGGAACCGTCTCCATGGACGGCATCGTCGTGATCGGCGAGGGCGAGAAGGACAACGCGCCGATGCTCTTCAACGGCGAGGAGATCGGAAACGGCGAGCCGCCCGTCGTCGATATCGCAGTCGACCCCGTAGACGGGACCACGCTGACGTCCAAAGGCATGAACGGTGCGATCTCGGTTGTGGCCCTGGCCGAGCGCGGCACCATGTTCGACCCCGGCCCGTGCGTCTACATGGAGAAGATCGCCGCAGGCGAGGAAGCCTGCGACGTCATCGATATCGAAGCGCCTATCTCGGAGAACCTGCAGAGGCTGGCTAAGGTCAAGAAGACTTCGGTAACCGAGCTCACGGTGGTCGTTCTGGACCGTCCGCGCCACGAACAGATCATCAAAGAGATACGAGAAGCGGGAGCTCGCATCAAGTTCATCGCCGATGGTGACGTGGCCGGCGCGATCTCGGCGGCGAGGGAGACGTCGGGGGTCGACATGCTCCTGGGTATCGGAGGCACCCCGGAGGGGGTTATCGCTGCATGCGCTCTCAAATGCCTCGGCGGCGTGATCCAGGGAAGGCTGTGGCCGCGCAGCGAAGAAGAGCGCGACCTCGCGATCCAGCAGGGCTACGACCTTGACCGAGTTCTTACGACGGACGATCTCGTTTCGGGCGACGACGTCTTCTTCGCGGCCACCGGCGTGACGAACGGCGACCTGGTGAGCGGGGTGCGCTATCGAGCCGAGAGCGCTCTGACGCAGTCGATCGTGATGCGATCGCGCTCGGGCACGGTGCGTGTGATCGACGCGCTGCACAGATTGCCCAAGCTGAAGAAGTTCTCCAGCAAGTACTAAGAGCCGGCCCGGCAACGCTTCGGTGGTTAGAAGACGTCTGGATCGAGCGCGCTCTCTGGCGATCGACATCTCGCCTTTGCGCGACTCGGTCGGCTACCGCGCTCTGTGGCTGGGCCAGATCGTCTCGCTGGTCGGGACGCAGATGCGCTATGTGGCCGTTCCGTATCAAGTCTTTCGTTTGACCGGGTCGAACCTGGCCGTCGGCCTGATCGGTGTTGCGGAAGTCGTTCCCCTGATCGCGTTCTCTCTGATCGGCGGCTCGATAGCAGATTCGATGGATCGCCGACGGCTGATCGCCGTGACGCAGGTCGGCTTGATGGTTGCGTCGGGCGCGTTGGCGGCAGTCACTTTCTCGAGCTCACATCCAAGCCTCGCGTGGATCTATGGGCTGACGGCCGTGTCCGCGGCCCTCAGCGCGATCGATCGGCCGGCGAGGACCGCGATGGTTCCGGGACTTGTGCGGGCTGAACAGATCTCGTCGGCGATGGCACTCCGACAAGTAGTCATGCAAGTCGCGGCGATCGTTGGACCCGCCATCGGTGGTGCCCTGATCGCGTTGCTGGCCCGGGGTGCGGCGAGCTCGCAAACCGGGATAGGCGCGGTGTACGTGATCGACGGGGTCACGTTCGTTGCGTCCCTGGTCGCGCTCAAGTGGGTGCCTGCTCAGCGGCCGGAAGAGCTATTCGACCCAGATGAGCTCGAGGCGCGCAGGTCGATAACGGGTCAACTGCGCGCAGTGCGCGAAGGCTTGTCTTTCGCCGTCAGGGAACGAGTCATCTCTGCGGTATTCCTGATCGACCTCAGCGCAATGATCTTCGGCATGCCGCGTGCCGTCTTTCCCGCATTGGCGATCCGCAGCTTCCACGGAGGTGCCGGCGTGCTCGGCCTTCTCTCCGCGGCCCCTGCGGTCGGCGCGCTCCTCGGAGCCGTTTCGACGGGGTGGGTCAGGCATGTGTCCCGACAAGGAAGAGCAGTGATCGCGGCGGTGGCGGTATGGGGGCTGGGCATCACATTTGCCGGGCTCGCGCTGTTCTCGTTGCCCCTGACGTTGGTGCTGCTGGCAATCGCGGGGGCAGCCGACGTGATCAGCGCGGTATTCCGTGGAACGATGCTGTTGGAGAACACGCCCGACGTCTTGCGCGGGCGTTTGTCCGCGCTGCAGATCATGGTCGTGACGGGGGGGCCGCGGATCGGCGACGTCGAAGCAGGAACCGTTGCGAGTTATGTCGGTGCTCCGGCCTCGGTCGTTATCGGTGGCGTTGGATGCTTGATCGGCACAGCCGCGGTCGGCGCATGGTTCAAAGAATTCAGGGACTATCGAGCGAGAGGGGAGCAACGCGCATGAAATTGACGACCGTCACGCACGTCTCCGTCGACGGAGTGATGCAGGGGCTCGGCGGGTCGGATGAGGACCGCAGGGGCGGATTCGAGCGCGGTGGATGGGCTCTGCCGCTGTTCAATGTCGACGTCGAGGGCACGGCGTTTGTCAGCCAGGTCTTCCAGCGAGCAGACGCATTCTTGTTCGGCCGGCGGACCTATGAGATCTTCGCCGGTTCTTGGGGAACGTGGGCCGATCCGGGCGACAGCCCGATCTGGACGGCGTTGAACACGAAGCCCAAGTACGTCGCATCGACCACGCTTACCGACCCGCAGTGGGCAGATACGACCGTCCTCACCGGTGACGTCGCGGCGGCCGTCGGCGAGCTGAATCCAAGCCGATGGGTGAGCTGCAGGTCCACGGCAGCGGCAACCTGGTCCGGTGGCTTTTCGACAACCAGCTCGTCGACGAGATCACCCTGCTCACGTA